>JANLWZ010000317.1:0-12783 GCA_031364865.1 Elusimicrobiota bacterium | reverse complement strand
ATCCAGCATGCGCAGGATCTGGTGGCGCTCGTCGCCGGGAGTTCGTTTTTCGCCGCGGGTTCGCGGGTGGATCAGTACGAAGCGCTGCGCAATCTGCTTCGGCAATCCTCCGATTTTCAGGAAACGATGTACGTGAATGCTGCGGGTCAGGAACTGCTGAAGCTGAACCGCAACGGGATGCCCGCGCGGCTTGTACGGCGGTCTGAAGATTTTCGCAAGCCCTACGTTGGCGCGGCCTTTTTCTCGGAGAACCGCGTTCCCACGATTTTGATCGGCGCGCCGGTCCGTTCTTATGCCAACCCGCGCCGCATCGGCGCCATTGTGGCCAAGATGAGTTTTTCAAAGCTGGGCGAATTGCTCACACAGGCTTCTTCCGACATGCAGGGCATCGCCTTTATCGTGGATTCCAAAGGGGTGCTGCTGGCTCATCCCAACGAGGAGCTCGTCTTTGCGCATGCCAACTGGGCTGGCCTTCCCGTGGTGCGCGAATGGGCCCTGGAACCTGCTCTCCCTACAGGACTGACGCCGAGCAAGGACGAACAGAATCAGGAATTTCTTTCTCTGGCTTATCCCATTCCCCTGCTGAAGAGTGCCGTGATCATTCAGCATCCCAAGTCTGTGGTGTATGCACCACTCGAACGTATGCGTAAACAATTTATTCTGTGGACGCTGCTTTCCTCGGTCGTGTTTCTCATGCTGGCGATTTCCGTGTCGTGGAGGATTCTCACACCGCTCCGCCAGCTGCGCAAAGCGGTCGAAGAAGTCGGCCAGGGCAAGCGTGATGTACGACTGGAAATTCATACGAACGACGAGCTCTAGGATCTCGCTTCCACGTTTATGAAGATGACGCATTCCTTAGGTGCCCTGGAGCGTATGCGGCGTGATCTCATCAGCATGATCGTGCACGATCTCAAGATGCCGCTGTCGACGATTTTACCTAGTCTTGAAAATCTCCTCATGGGAGAAATGGGAAAGATGCCGGAACAGCAGGTGGTCTTCGTGCAGATGGCGCGCCGCTCCGCGCAGGAAATGCTGATGCTCATTCAAAATCTTCTGGACGTGGCCAAAATGGAAGAAGGAAAGCTGAAGCTGCAGGCAGAAGTCTTTGCGCCGTCCGATTGGGCAACCAGCGTCATCTCCAACTTTCAGCCGCTGGCCGATTCCGCGAGTAAAAAATTAATCTTAAGACTGGGCATCGATCTCTCGCCGGTCGAAGGCGATCAGGCGCTCTTGAGCCGCGTGCTGGGGAACCTCATTTCCAATGGCCTTCGCTACGTCCCTCGTGTATCAGGCGAGGTGGTCGTGTCGCTCTTCCGCGACGGCAAACAGCTGGCAATTGAAGTGCGCGACAACGGTGAAGGGATTCCTGTGGACGAGCAGACGCACATCTTCGATAAATTCGTCCAGGGCGAGAACCAGAAAGCCAAAGTCGGCACTGGCACAGGCCTCGGACTCACCTTCTGCAAGATGGTCGTAGAGGCGCACCACGGCCACATTCAGGTCTATAGCCAGCTGAAAGAAGGAAGCGTCTTTACGTTCCGCGTGCCGCTCAAAGAATCCGTCCCGGCGCTGATAAAGTAAAATTCACTTACCTTCGGCACGGCCAGCTGAAGGCTGGCCGTATTGCCGATGGCCACCATCAGCCGATGCGTAAATGGCTGATGGCCATTGCTCCTTAGAGAATAGGAAGCAAAGGTCGCAACCATAGCGAGAAAGGAAGGCGAAGGTGAGAACCCCGATCATTGCAGGCAATTGGAAGATGTTTAAAACCGCCGCGGACGCCCGCGCATTCGTAAGGCACTTCAAACAGCTGGTCGATCCCGCGAAGAACCGGGAAGTCGTTCTTTGTGTGCCGTACACCGCTCTTTGGGCCGTAGCCGATGAAATTAAAGGCAGCACTCTCATCACCTTGGGCGCGCAGAATGTCCACTGGGAAGAAAAAGGCGCTTTTACTGGCGAAATCTCCGCCAGCATGCTCAAAGAAATCGGTATGAAGTATGTCGTTGTTGGCCACTCTGAGCGCAGACAATATTTCAATGAGACCGATGCGACGGTAAACAAGCGCACGCTCGCTGCGCATGCATCAGGTCTTATCCCCATCAGCTGTATCGGTGAAACGCTCCAGGAGCGGGAAGCCAATCAAACTTTCAAGGTGCTCGAGCGGCAGATTCGTGAAGGACTCCAAGGTATTCCTGCGCCCGGACAAATTGTGATTGCCTATGAGCCGGTCTGGGCGATCGGCACCGGCAAAACCGCGACTCCGGCACAGGCGCAGGAAGCGCACGCCTTTATCCGCAAGGAATACGCCAAACTTTACGGCGATAAAGCCGCATCGGCTGTTCGCATCCTCTACGGCGGTTCCGTCAAGCCGGACAATATGGCGACACTGATGAAAGAGCCGGATATCGATGGCGGACTCGTCGGCGGCGCCAGCCTGGAGCATGATGCTTTTGCCAAAATTGTTCTGTATGACCAGGCCACCGTCGCCGCCAAATGAAATTAGCGATCGGCTCCGATCACGCGGGTTATAAGATGAAATGGCAGTTGGCCAACTGGCTGAGAACACCCGCGGGCGGCCGACATAAAATCCTCGATGTCGGTACTCTTTCCGAAGACTCCGTCGACTATCCCGATTTTGCGCGTGAAGTAGCACAAGCCGTTTCCGGGAAACGTGCTGCCAAAGGGATTCTCTTTTGTGGAACGGGTATCGGCATGGCGATGGCGGCCAATAAAGTATCGGGCGTGCGTGCGGCGGTGGTCTGGAATCCCCAGGTCGCGGAACTAGCCTCGGAGCACAACGATGCGAATGTGGTTTGTCTGCCCGCCCGCTTTCTCAATACCCCGCAAGCCCAAAAAATACTGCACTCCTTCCTGACGACACGCTTCGGCGGAGGGCGACACCTGCGCCGCGTCAAAAAGATCAACGGTATGGACCGAAAATGACCATCGCACGCCGAACCTTGCTCGTCATGGGGATCTCGGCGTTGTGGGCCGTACAGCTTTCCGCCGACGATACCGCCGCCCAGCATTATCAGCAGGGGCTTGCCTATGAGCGGCTCGGACGCTACGAGCAGGCGTATACCGAACTCCAGTTGGCCTATGCCTTAGACCAGAACAATTCCGCGCTCGCCCTTGCCTTAGGTATTGTGGCGAGTCGTCTCGGCAGTATGGACACCGCGTTGCGCTCTCTGGAGCGCTCCATATCCGTTAATCCCAGTTCTGTCGCCTCCTATTACCATCTCGCGCTCGTCTACGAAAAAATAGGCACTCGCGATCGGGCGCTGGATGCCTGGCACCGATTTTTAGCGCTCAGTCAGGACGACACCCTGAAGGTAGTCGCGAAGAAGCACATCCAATATCTGGAGACGCCTTGACGTCGCAACGCAGCATCGCTGCCGCGCTCTGCTCTCTTGTCTCTGCTTTCTGCTTTCTCAGTGCTTGCGCGTCGCCCCGGATGGCCGTTAAGCAAGGCTACGACTTTTCCAAAATCAACCGCATCTCGATTGCGCCTTTCTCCGGCACAGGCGGCAACGCAGTGTCTGATGAATTTGTACGTTTGCTGGTGGGTACGGGCGTTGAGATCACAGACACCAAGCACCCCGCCGATGTCATTTTGAACGGAAGCGTGACGGAATATAAGCCCAGCGATAAACTGATGGTGTTCCTGGGAGACGCTTCGGTGATGAATTCTGCAGGGCAGTCGGTGATCCTGAATAACCCGATCGTTTCGATGAGTGGCACCCAGGTCATGCCTCAAGGCATGGCCATGGGCGTGCCGAACGCGCAGGTGGTGTCTGTCAGCGCCACCGTCGGGATCATCGCCCGGCTTGTCGACGCTAAAACAGGCAGCATGGTCTGGGCGGACAGTATGTCTTACGAAGGTCTCGATATAAACAGCGCGCTACAGGGGACTGTGGGTACGCTCGTGCGTTCGATGGGTCGCGTGATGCCACAGATTAACAGGAAATGAGCGCCCGCGACGCCTCTTCCATCATTCTCTTCGAAGCCTCCAAGCTGCTGGGCGCACCGCTTCAATTTAAAAACGGCCTCGATCACCTTCTGGCGGGCACGCTGCATCAGTATGGCCTCTCCAGTTGTCTTCTGCTTGTGGAATCTTCCGGAACGCTGAGTGCGGAGTATGCGCTTGGCGTATCCCAGTCGTTCGCGCAATCGATCGTCATCACGAATGGCGATGGGCTGATCGGCATTGCTTATGCCTCGGCGCTGCCACGCCTCGTCACGAAAAAAGAAATACTGAACGGTGATCTTCTCGGAACGCTGTTTGAGCGGCAGCGGCTCACTCAGGCGCTGCTCCTTCCGCTGAAAGCCGAAGGACGCGTTCTCGGCATCGCGCTCTTTGGGACACAGAACGCCAGATCTATTTCTGAATTGCAGCTGAAGGAGCTCTCCGTTCTTTCCGAACACCTCGCACTCGCCCTCTACAACAATCGTAAAGTCACCGTGCTGGAAAACACGAATAAAGGCCTCGAATCACAGGTTGCCTCCACCGTTCAGGAACTTTCGCGCACCAATACCCATCTTGTCCAGAAAGTTCGCGAGCTGAAAACGATCTACGAACTCGCGATCGCCACCACGGCCGCTACATCCGTCAATGAAGTCGTACGGCTGATGACCTCCTGCGTCAAAGACCTGATTGGCGTGCAGGGGGCGGCCTTCTTTTATTTCCAGGGATCCACGTCGACGCTGGAGCCGGTGCTGCCCGCGTTTGATCTCTCGCCCGCTGTGGCGCAGGGACTCGCCTGTAAAACAGGTGACAGTTCCTGGCTGAGCCAGCTCATCATGACGAAAGAAGCGCGAATCCTCAATCTCCTGGATTCCGCAGACAGCCTTCCGGCGGCCTGGCGTGAGCTTGGCATCCGTTCATTACTCGCGCTGCCTCTTCTGCAGGACGGCGCTGTCAAAGGAGTCTTCTGCGCGATCAATAAGATCAACGGACTCTTCCACCAGGATGACGTGCGGCTGCTCTCGCTTTTAACCGGACGCATCACCGACATGATCCACCGCATCAGTCTGGATGAAGAACTCAGGAAACGCGTTCATGACCTGGGCATTCTTCAGGAGATGGGAGAACAGCTTCCTAATCCGCCGATTTTCACGGATACGGTGGCATCGCTTGGACGCGTGATCCGTAGAACGCTTTCGGCGGACCTCTGTTTCTTTTTCGTGCATCACGTTGAAAGTGAGACACTGACCATGATGGGGGGAGATTGGGATCCTTCCTTAAGCATCGATACGCATGCCTTCACGATCGGCGTGTCGGAAAAATCTCCCCTGGGAATGGCCTTTGCGAGCCAGGAAAATGCCCGTTATGAACGCGCGACCTCTGCCGCGGCCTGGGAAAAAGACGATATCGTCCGAGCGTTGAAAGTCGAACAGCTCTTGTATTTACCGCTGAAGGCGGAACAACGATGTCTGGGAGTGCTCGCGGTGGCGGTCCTGCCGCCGCGCGTCTTCACACAGGAAAAGTGGCGACAGGCTGGCCTCGTCGCCAAGCAGGCCGCCATTCTCATTGAACGCTCCATCCTCTTTGATCGCCTGAAGTCCGCTAATGACAAGCTGGAGCACATCAACCGGCTCAAAAACGAGTTCATCAGCATGGTCAGTCACGAACTCCGCACGCCCCTCACCACCATTAAGGGATTTGTTTCGATCGTGCTGAATGAGGAAACGGGGCCTCTCAACTCGCAGCAGCGGCATTTCCTTGAAACGTCCGACCGGGCGATCGACCGCCTGACGCTATTGGTCTCCGATCTCCTCGACATTTCGCGCATCGAAGCCGGCCAGATCAAAATGCAATTGCGTCCCATCCGCATCAATGAACTGTGCCAGCGCGTCTCGGTGAATTTCGCGCCGCAGCTGAAGGCGCAAAATCTGACCTTGACGCTGAAGGTGCCTGACGCTCTGCCGCTCGTATTGGCCGATCCGGATCGCATCAGCCAGGTCTTCGATAATTTGTTGTCCAACGCGATCAAATTTACGACTCAAGGCGGGATTACGATTACGGCGCAGGATAAAGGCGACTATGTCATGGTGTCGATTAAAGATACGGGTTCTGGGATTGCCAAAGAGGAGCAGGACAGGATCTTTGACAAGTTTTATCAGGTCAAAGTCGGCTCAGGGTACCCCAATAAAGGGACCGGACTTGGTCTGGCGATCGTGAAGTCTATCGTAGAGAGCCACCGGGGCAAAGTGTGGGTGGATTCCGAAGCGGGCAAAGGCTCTGAATTCCGTTTTATTCTTCCCCGCGCGCGACCGGAAGCTGTTGCGGAACCAAAATCATGATCGAGCTTCCCCCTTCTTTGACACAAGTACTGCATGGGCGCGGTTACCGCACAGCCGCTGCCCAGGAGAACTTCTTACAGCCCAGGCTTATGCCCGATGGATCGAACTTGCCGGATATGGCAAAAGCAGTAGAGCGCCTCCGTAAGATCATCGATGCCCGCGAGCCGGTAGCCATTTACGCAGACCGCGATGTGGACGGCCTCACGGGTCTCGCCATTCTGGCTCGCTCGCTGAAAACTTTAGGCGCTCAAGTCCATTGGGGCAGTCCGCTGAAAGGGCGGGGGATTGAGCGCGCCGTACTGGAGTCTTTACTCCGGACCGGGGCACGCGCTTTCATTTTTGTAGATTGCGGAACAGCCGAGACCGCCGAACTCGCGTGGTTGTCCGAAAAGGGCATCGATATCATTGTGGCTGATCATCACCGCATGCAGGAGGACAAGCCTCTTGTCTTTGCATGGATCCATCCCGCAATGTTCGCCGGCGAACATGAGGAGAAGCCCTGCGGTAGTGTCATGGCATTCAAACTCGCCGAAGCTCTTTGGCGCACTTATATCGATGCCTCCGAACCTGAGCGGCTCGATTACTTCCTTTATAGTCACCTCGACTTGGTCGCCCTCGGCATTCTGGCGGATCGCGTGCCTCTCACTGGCGCGAATCGCGCGATGGTCTGGCATGGCTTAAGACGGCTGGCAAGGACATCCAAGACCGGCCTTGCGTCACTCATGCGTTTTTTCCGGATCAAAGGGGACCCCGTTACTGTTCGGCAGGCCAGTTGGCAGATCATTCCTCTCTTAAATGCGGCGGGCCGCCTTGGGCAGCCGCAATGGGCGGTGCAGCTTCTCATGACGGAAGATTCCCAGATGGCGCGCGAAGCCATTGATGCGCTCCTGGGCCTTAATACCGCGCGCCGAAAAGCGCAGGACGAGAGCCTCAGCTCCTTTGAGCGGACTGTTCTTGAGCAGTGCGTTCCGGGAGTCGATCCGGTGCTCGTGGCCACGGCGAGGGACCTCGAACCCTCTGTCACGGGGCTAGCGGCACAGTCGCTTTCTCAGAAATACGGTCGCCCCACCTTTCTTTTTGTGGAGCAAGGGGAAGATTTCGTGGGTTCCGGCCGGGGGGCTGCGAACACGGACATATTTCGCTGGATTGAGCGGCATGCCGAGCTTCTCGTGAAGTTTGGGGGGCATCAGGGAGCGGTTGGTCTTACGGTCCGCAAAGCCGATTTTCCCGCTTTACGTGAAGGACTCCTGAAAGTGGCGGAAGAAACGGCCAGTGCGCCGGTCTCGAGGGCCAAACGGCCGGAGGCGACGCTCGAACTGGAACAGGGTGGTGCGTCCTGGTGGGAAGCGCTAGGACATCTGGAACCGTTCGGCGAAGGTTTTGAAATGCCCGCCTTCGAAATCAAAAACGTAGAAGGACTTATTACGCGCAACAAGCGCAGCCCGACCAAAGTGATGCTGAAGCAAGGCGGTTTTTCATGGCCCGCCGAACTGCCGGAATCGGGGCAAGTCCCCAAAGTCTTGGTCGCCGTTCCTCAAGCCACGCCCAAAGAAGAGACTCCCTTTTTATGGTCCATCCAGCCGGAGTAAGACTGGGGGTTATAGGGGGAAGTGGCCTCTATAGCATGGATGGCCTCGAGCAGGTGAAAGAGGTCAAAGTCCGCACGCCTTTCGGAAATCCTTCCGATGCACTCATCACAGGAAAGCTTGGCGGTACACCCATCGTCTTTTTGCCGCGACACGGGCGCGGTCATCGCATCAACCCCACCGAAGTAAACCACCGCGCCAACATTTTTGCGTTGAAGACGCTGGGTGTCGAACAGATCATCTCGGTATCGGCCTGCGGCAGTCTGAAAGAAGAGCTTAAGCCCCGCGACATGGTCTTTCCCGATCAGATCTTCGACCGGACCAAGTCGCGCGCTTCTACCTTTTTTGAGAAAGGGATCGTGGCCCATGTCGGCGTGGCCAACCCCTATTGTCCGGCGCTTACGCAGGTTCTCCACCGGCAGGCCTCCGACCTGGGATTCCAGACACATCTCGGTGGAACCTACGTCTGTATCGAAGGCCCGCAGTTTTCGACGAAAGCCGAGTCGCGTGTCTACCGTTCCTTGGGTTTTTCGGTGATCGGAATGACGAACGTCCCTGAGTGCAAGCTCGCGCGGGAAGCGGAGATCTGCTATGCCTCGGTCGCGCTCGTGACCGATTACGATGTCTGGCACGAGGAAAACGTCACGGTCGACATGGTCATTGCCAATTTGAACGCGAACACGGCTAACGTGAAAAAGCTTTTGAGTACCGTAGTGAGCAAAGTGGCGCGCGAGCGAAGCTGTGAGTGCGCGAGCGCGCTCCAATACGCCATCCTCACCGACCGCAAAAAGATTCCGACTGCTCTGAAACAAAAACTAAAACCCCTCGTTGGAAAATACCTCTCACCATCGTCACGGTTCGTCAAATGACGAACCGTCTTGACGATGGCCATCGCCACCTCTACGAGAAAGGAATGCGAAGGTGATCAAGGCTGTTATTTTCGACTTTGATAACACGCTTATGGATTTCATGAAGATGAAGCGCGCTGCTGTCGAAGCCGCAGTGGACGCGATGATCGATGCCGGCCTGACGTACAAGAAGGCCGACATGATCGAGAAGATCTACAAGATCTATTGGGCGGAAGGCATCGAAGACCAGCAGATCTTCGACAAAGTCCTCACGAAAGAATTCGGAAAGATCGACTACAAGATCCTCGCCTCCGGCATCATCGGCTACCGGCGCGCCAAAGATGGGACGCTCGCTCTCTACCCGCATGTTCAGCTCACGCTCACCGCGCTCACGCGCCAGGGCATCCGGATGGCGGTCGTCTCCGACGCACCCCGGCTGCCGGTGTGGCTACGGATCTGCGGACTGGGCCTGCAGCATTACTTTGAGGCCGTCGTGGCCTTTGAAGACACGGGCGTCAAAAAACCGGATCCAAAACCCTTCCTCAAGGCGCTGGAATATCTCAAAGTCAAACCTTCCG
Source organism: Elusimicrobiota bacterium (assembly GCA_031364865.1). GTDB lineage: Bacteria > Elusimicrobiota > Elusimicrobia > 2-01-FULL-59-12 > 2-01-FULL-59-12 > JANLWZ01. Next base: position 3,468 of record JANLWZ010000317.1, on the reverse strand, counting down.
AAGCCATCATGATCGGCGACTGGGCCGAACGCGATATGGTCGGCGCCAAAAAGGTGGGTCTCACCACCGTTTTCGCCCGCTATGGCGATCTGAACAACACGCAGAACGTCATCGCGGATTACCAGATCGACGACATCCAGGAACTCCTCCAAATCGTCTCCGTAGCCTAGCCCCACTCCAAAATACGCTAAATTAGGGCCTTGACACCGGGCCTTACTTCTGGTAAGTTTAGTGTGAGTGAACGCTCACAATATATGATGAATCTAATAATAACTGACGACAAGATGCACACAAAGCTCCCAGACATCATGCGAGCGGCCACTCACTTGTTTGTCAAAAAAGGCATTGATGGCACGACCACGAAAGACATCGCCAAAGCGGCGGGTGTCGCGGAAGGGGCGCTCTACCGGCACTATAAAAGTAAGGAAGAGCTGGCCTGGCAGATCTTCACGAGCCATTTGTCCCGCTTTACGGCCGAACTGATGGCCAAAGTCTATCCGGAGCCAACCGCGCAGGGCCGGATCCGGAAGTTTGTCGAAGAATCCTTCGCCGCTTTTGAAGAAGATCAAGAGCTTTATTCCTATTTAATCCTGCGGGAACACAGCGAACTGGAGAAATACGCCCGGACATTCGCCCACCCGGGAGACGTGGTCCTCAAGATCATCCAGGACGGGCAAAAAAAGGGTGAAATTCGCGCGGGCGACCCCTACCTTTTGGGGGCTATGTTTGTGGGGGGTGTCATTCGAGTTTGCGTTGTAAAAATGTATGGAAATATCAAAAAGAACCTGCAAGGCTCTGTAGACCCAGTCGCGTCGATGGTATGGGACATGCTGAAGGCACCTAAGGAGGCTGCACAATGATCTTTCTCGGACTCGCGTTATCTGTTCTTTCCTTTGCCTGTTTGATCGGATTTATCACCGTGGTCGGCAAATTTTTTCAGTGGGTCTCCAACCCTAATGCCGCCAACACAGCCTCCGATCCGCTCCTGTCGCACGTCAAGGCGCAGGGAGCCGCGCGCGCCTCTTCCGCGCCACCTCCTAAATCGGTGTCCGGTACCGGGGCTTCTACCGCGCGCCCCGCTGCTAGCGCCGCCCCTGCTTCGCCGGAGCGATCAGGCCTTTTCAGCTCTACGAGCGTCACACTGCTCCTCGTCACAGGCGCCGCGCTTTTCTTCTTTTCGGTCTATCTCTTTGTTCGTTCTTACTGGAACACCATCCCCGACGCCGTGAAGCTGGCGGGTTTGAACTTGCTGACGGCCATCATCTACGGCGGCGGTTACACGCTGTCGATTAAAAAAATGATTCCGAAAACGGCGAAGACACTCATTTTCCTTGGTCTTGCCGTACTTCCATTGAACGTCTATGCCGCCAATGTTCTCGTGCTGCACAATTCGCTGAGCGTGAATGCCGTCTGGATGCTGGGATGTGCTCTGCTTCTGCCCGCGGCGCTTTTCACGTTGAGGATCTTGCCATCCATGCCTTTGGGTGTGCTGATCGGTGGAAGCGTAGAAGGGCTTTGCTACTTCGGCGCGCTGGCTCAGGGATTCCACGAGCAGTATGTCTTGCTGGCGTTGTCGATCAGCAGTACTTCCCTGCTGGCCTTTGTGAACTGGACCGATGTCCAGCAAGACGTGCGCGAAGGCATATTTTTCGCGGCGTTCGGTGGGGCCATCTGGAACGTGGGACGCTTAATCCTGTTCGACTTCTTCCTGACGCAAGGCAGCCAGATGCCAACCGTCCTGAATCTTGTGCTGATGGGCGCCATTTTCGCGATTCTCGCGCGAGCGCTGCACTCTGGTTTTGCGTACGTCGCGAGCGCTTTTTTCCTGGGCGCGGGCGGACTGCTCATGCGGCAGCTGCATCTGCCGGTCTATCAATACGGCTACGGATTCGTACCGATCGGTCTCATCGCGCTCCTGCGCGCGTGGACGTTTGAGCGCGCTGGAAAAACGAAACTCTCTACACCGTATTTCTGGCTCGGACAGACGGCGCTTTTGCTCGCCCTGCTCTGCGTTGTTCCCGTTTTCTCCGGATCGCGCGAGCTGAATATGGTCTCGCTCATGATCATTCTCATGGCCACGACTTCGGTCTACGCCGTCGCCGGCGCTTGCTACAAGCAGCCTTTCTACACCTACGCCAGCGCGCTGGTCGTCTTTTACATTATGGCGGTCTTCGTCTGGTCGAGAGCTTTTGATTTCTCAAGCTGCGTACTTGCTTTCAGTGCGCTGGCCAGCATCCTGATCATTTCCGGGAGCGTCGGCCAATCAGTGAACGACAAACAAGTGGGCTTTCCACTCACGCTTCTGGGCTTGGGTTCGTTAACCATAGCCATGTCGCTCATGGCCGGACGCTGGGGCGACGAGCTTTATAAGACAGGCAGCTTGATGGGCATCCTTTCGCCGGAGCAGCTGCGCGCGGGGCTCTGGACGGGCACCTTGAGCGCGGTGGCTTATGCTCTGGTCGCGTACTTCCGCAAACGCGCGGCGCTCTTATACCCGGCGCTCTTCAGTATTACGTGGGTTTATGTTTGCTGGCTGCAGAAATTCGGGATGCCGCTCACGCTCTTCTCCGCCGCTTGGGTCGTCGTGGTATCGATGATCGGATTCTACGGACTGCGGCAGGCGAACCTGCGTGAAGGGGCGCGCTGCTTTGCGCTCTGGGCCATCATGGCCGCGGGATTCATTGCGTGGGGATCGCTGCATACGCTGACGCCCGTCGCGCTGAGCGCCATGCTCTTGTGCTCCCTCGCCTTTCTTCCTGGCGTCTTTACGGGTGATGAAGACATCGCGGCCGGCTTTTTGCTGAGCGCCTATCTCGCACATTTCCTGTGGTTTGCTCAGACGGCTTCCTATCAGGCACCGCGCGGCTTGGCCGTGTACGCGCTGCAGCTCGTCGCGATGAACATGGGTGTAGTTTTCCTGCGCACCGTCGTGAGTCAGTTCCAGCCCAATATTCCGGTGAACGCGTTCCGGATTTGCGCGCTGGCCGGCTCCATGGCAAGCGGACTTTTGTCGCTCTACGACTTCCACATTGCCTGGCAGGTTTACCTCGCCTATGGACTCCTGGCGATTGTGGTCAGCCTGGTCCATTACGAGGGCCGCTATCTCCATGTGGGCGCGCTGCTCTTGCTCGCATCGGCGGAGCTGTTGTTTTCATCGCAGAACTACCGCTATATCGAGCTCTACACACTGCCTCCTGGTCTCTTCATGCTCTGGTGCGGCTATCAGGCGCGCAGCAACAAAGAGATCCGGGACTTCCTTTATGGGTTCGCGCTCGTCCTCATGTTCCTGCCTTCATCGATTGAATCGATGCGCGAAACCTGGCAGTGGCACGGCCTCTACTTAGGAGTGGCCAGCATGGCGCTCATGCTGTTCGGACTTCACCAGAGGAGCCGGCTGCTGACTTTCGTGAGCGCTTTCTTTCTCGTCGCGAATGGTTTTGTGCAGTCGCGCCAATTCTTCCTGACGGT
>JANLWZ010000309.1:0-7322 GCA_031364865.1 Elusimicrobiota bacterium | reverse complement strand
GGCATGACCGGAACGGCGATGACCGAAGCTACAGAGTTCTGGGAGATTTACAGGCTGGATGTGGTGGAAATTCCGACCCACCGCAAAAACATCCGTGCCGATGGAGCCGATGTCATCTACCGCACGGAACGCGAAAAGAACAATGCGATCGTTCAGGAGATCTTCGAGCTCTGGAAAAAAGGGACACCCGTTCTGGTCGGCACGCGATCGATTGAAAAGTCAGAGAAGCTGGCCGCGATGCTGCGGCAAAAAGGCGTACCCCATCAAGTCCTCAATGCCAAGTATCACGAAATGGAAGCGCAGATCATCTCTCAAGCCGGCGCGCGCGGGACGGTCACGATCGCGACGAATATGGCCGGTCGCGGTACGGACATCGTTCTCGGGGGCAATCCGCCGGATGCGGCGAATGCCGACGCCGTGAAGCAAGTCGGAGGACTCCATATTTTGGGTACGGAACGCCACGAATCCCGGCGCATCGACAATCAGCTGCGCGGACGTACGGGTCGCCAGGGCGATCCGGGATCCTCGCGCTTTTATCTCGCGCTGGATGATGAGCTGATGCGTCTCTTTGGAACGGATCGACTCTCTGGCCTTATGGGCAAGCTCGGCATGGAAGAAGGGGAAGACATCCAGCATCCGCTGCTCACGCGCTCGATTGAAAACGCGCAGCGCAAAGTAGAAGCGATGAATTTTGACATCCGCAAACAGCTGCTGGAATATGACAACGTGATGAACAAGCAGCGCGAGATGGTGTACACGCTACGGAACCAGATCCTGGATGGCTCGGACGTGACGCGAACGCTTTCCAGCATGCTCACGGAAAGCCTCGAAGAAAAGCTCGCGCGATGGACACCGCCCAAAGAAATCCCGGAACAGTGGGACATCACGGCGATGCAGGCCTGGCTCGTGCATATGTTCGGCGAAGAACACACGCCCCGCATCGATGCACTTTCCAAGCTTTCGCGTGCTGAGCTGGAAGCCAAAGTCCGCGAGGTCGCTGACAAAGCCATGCTATCCCGTGAAGAAACCATCGGTCCTGACTTCTTTTCACAACTGAAGCGGATGATCCTCCTCCAAACGATGGATATCGCCTGGAAGGAACATCTTTACGATCTGGATCAGTTGAAGAAAGGCATTTCGCTTCGCGCCTACGCACAGAAAGACCCACTGATCGAATTTCAGCATGAAGCGTTTAATCTTTTTTCGATGATGATGACCAGGATCCGCGAAGAAACGCTGGAGTATCTCTTCAAAGTCCAGGCGGCGCCGGCTGTCAGCGGCGAAGAAGCAGCGCAACTCTTTAAACCGAAATCTGTATTCGCCGGTGCGAAAGCGACGAAGGAAGACTTTGAATTAGAAACCGTGCGACGTCCGACGTCCGACGTCGAACAACCTCAAGACCCGCAGCCCTCTTTTTTAGACTCTGGGCCTCGCACGTCGGACGTCGGACGGCCGTCACAAACTGTTACCGCGGGTCCTAAAGTGGGCCGCAATGACCCCTGCTTCTGCGGATCGGGGAAAAAATATAAGAAGTGCCACGGCCAATAACGCAGCGCGTCTGGCTGCTCGCAGGACTTTCTTCTCTCCTCTACATACTCTCGTTCCCTAAATTTAATATTTCTTATCTCGCGTGGGTGGCGCTCCTGCCGCTGTCGATGGCAGTGTTGCACCATCCTTCGCTGCGTCGTTGGGAAGCCTTCCGCATCGGCTGGGTCAGCGGCATCGTCACCTATCTAGGCCTTCTTTACTGGATCATTCCTACGTATCACGCCGCCGAGAAACCGCTCGCACTCGCTCTCCTTTCACTGCTGCTCCTGGCGGCGTATTTGGGACTTTATTGGGGCGTGTGGGCCGAAGTGCTAAGACGCCTGAGGCACACCAAGCCATGGCAGATCGCGCTCGCGGGTGCGTCCACGTGGGTAGCCCTTGAATATCTTCGCGCCTGGCTTTTTTCAGGATTTCCGTGGGCACTTCTTGCCGACACGCAAGTTGCGTTTCTCTCCCTCATTCAGATCGCTTCGATCACTGGAGTCTTCGGTGTTTCTTTCCTCATCGTGCTCCTCAACGTCAGCCTGGCGGCGCGTTCCAGATATCTTGCCCCGATCCTTCTAGTGCTCGTAGCGGCATGGGGACACAGCCAGTTGGCCAAGCCGGCGGCTTCCGCTTCAACGAGTAAAGTCCTGCGCGTCGCGCTTCTGCAGGGAAGTATAGATCAGTACAAAAAGTGGGACCAGGCCTATATCGAAGAGATTCAAGGCCGCTATGAAAGTCTCGTGCAGCAAGCTTCAAGAGAGAATGTCGATCTGATGATCTGGCCAGAAACATCCGTGCCAGGCTACCTGACGGGAGAAGCCGAGCTCTATCGCTGGCTGTTGAAGGTCATCAGGAATTCGAAAACCAATCACTTGATCGGCACGCCCAACCGTTCAGAGAATAAAATCTATAACACTTCCTTTTATATCGACCGTCATGGCAGCTTTCTCGCTCAATACGATAAACAGCATTTGGTTCCTTTCGGCGAGAAGATCCCTATGGAAAAGTTTCTCAATCGTTTTATCAGTGCCCTGAATGAGTTGGGGGGATTTGCTGCCGGTATTCGCACGTCCGTTGTGAAGGTGGGTCCAATCTCCTTAGGATTGTCGATCTGTTATGAAGCGATCTTTCCTGCGCACACGCGCCAATCGGTCCTGGAAGGCGCAGAAGTGCTAGTCAATCAAACCAATGATGGCTGGTACTTGAAGACGTCGGCGCCTTATCAGCACTGGGCGCCCACGATCTATCGCGCCGTAGAAAATCGTCGCTATCTTCTCCGCGCCAACAACACCGGCATTTCGGGCATCATCGATCCGCTGGGTCGCGTGGTGCAGGCCTCGCCCATTTTTGAGCCCGCGATCGTGCAGGGAAGCGTCCATTCGCGCAGCGATCTCACGTTTTACACCCGCCATGGAGACCTTTTTGCGCAGCTTTGTCTCCTTTTTTGCATCGTATTTTTGATCCGTGTTATACTCAGGCCCGAATGAAAGCAGAACTTCAGTCACAGCTTGCCGTCCTCCAGGAACGATTGGCCAAGGTCAGGGGGTATCTTTGACCTCGATCGAAAATCTGCACGTCTCCGCGAACTAGAAGCACAAAGCCTCAGCCCTGATTTCTGGGACAACCAGCAAAAAGCACAAACCATCCTTAAAGAACAGACGCGGCTCAAGCTCGATATCGGCAAATACGCAACACTGGAGTCCTCCTTGAAAGATCTTTCGGAGCTCGCCACGCTTTCCGAAGAGTCCGATCAGGCCATTCATAACGATCTGCAAAAAAGTGCCGAAGAGACCGCCCATAAAGTTCAGGAGATGGAGCGCGAAGCTAAATTTTCGGAGGCCACCGATTTCAATGACGCGCTCGTCACGCTCCATGCCGGAGCAGGTGGCACCGAAGCCTGCGACTGGGCGGAGATGCTGACGCGCATGTATGAGCGCTATGCCGAGCGCAAAAGGTTTACCGTGGAGATCACGGACATCCTCGGCGGCGACCAGGCCGGCATTAAATCCATCACCTTCTTTGTCCGCGGGCCATATGCCTATGGGTTCTTAAAGGGAGAAGCTGGTGTTCATCGCTTGGTGCGTATCTCGCCCTTTGACGCCAACAAACGCCGGCACACCAGCTTTGCGTCCTGCGACGTTCTTCCGGACGTGAAGGATGACATCGAGATCAAGATTGAAGAGAAAGATTTACGCATTGATACTTATCGATCCTCCGGTGCTGGAGGCCAGCACATCAATAAAACAGATAGCGCCATCCGCATCACACATTTTCCCACAGGCGTGGTCGTCTCGTGTCAGACGCAGCGCTCGCAGATCAAAAACCGGGAAAAAGCATTCCAAATTCTGAAAATTCGCTTGTATGAACTCGAACGCGACAAGCAGCGCAAGACGATGGAAAAACGTTACGACGAAAAAGGGGATATCGCCTGGGGCAATCAGATTCGCTCGTATGTGTTCATGCCTTATCAATTGGTGAAAGACCACCGCACGGGCTTTGAAGTGGGGCAGGTAGAACGGGTGATGGATGGCGACCTGGACGCTTTCATCGATGCTCATTTGGAATTTGAAGCGCGCAAAAAATCGGGTGTTTGACAGGGTAATATTCGACTGATAAGATACCGCCCATGGCCAAAGTCTTAGTCGTAGATGATGAACGCGATGTGGTGGAACTGATCAAGTTTTTGCTTGAGCGGGACAACCATCAAGTCGTGGAAGCCTTTAACGGCAGAGAAGCGCTCGAGCGCGTCGCTGCCGAAATACCGGACCTCATCATTCTGGACATCATGATGCCCGAAATGGACGGCTACACCGTCAATGCCCGCCTTACCGAAAATGAAGCAACGCGCCGGATCCCGGTCATCATCCTCACCGCCAAAGGCCAGATGCGGGATGTTTTCGAAATGGCCTCCAACGTCGCCTTCTACATGGAAAAACCTTTTGACCCCAAGCACCTTCGCGAAAAGATCCAGGAAGTCTTAAATAAGGCCGCGAGCAAGTAAAACTTGCTTCGCTAAAGGACTTCTCGTGTCCGAACAACCTAAAGCTTCACTCGACACCATCCTTGCACACCGCCGCAAAAAACTGGACGACCTTGCCGCCAAGGGCGTTTCCGCCTATCCCTATCATTTCGAACGTACCCATGACGTTGCTGAACTGCTCAAGAAATTTGAAGGACCGCTCCCGGAACATGGCTCGGAAGAGGTCGTGCGAACGGCAGGGCGCATGATGACGATGCGCGATATGGGGAAATCCTGTTTCGCGCATATCGCGGAAGGCGCTCACCGCATTCAGATTTATGTGAAAAAGGACGTGGTGGGTGATGTGGCGTATGAACTTTTTCAAAAGGACTCCGACCTGGGCGATTATCTGGGTGTGGAAGGCAGCATGTTCCGCACAAAGACCAATGAGCTGAGCATCCGCGCCACACGCATCACGATGCTCGCCAAAGCGCTGCGTCCGCTTCCCGAGAAGTGGCACGGTCTTAAAGATGTGGAGATCCGGTACCGACAGCGCGAACTGGACCTGTTATCCAATCCGGACATCCAATCGTTGTTTAGACGGCGTAGTTTACTGATGCAGACCATCCGCCAGACGCTCACGCAGGACGGATTCCTCGAAGTGGAAACACCTTTGCTGCAGTCCCAAGCCGGCGGCGCCGCAGCCAGGCCTTTTGAAACCTTCCACAACGCCCTCGATTCGAAGCTCTTTTTGCGCATTGCCCTCGAGCTTCACTTGAAGCGGCTCCTAGTGGGGGGCCTGGGGCGAGTTTTTGAAATCGGCCGCGTCTTCCGCAACGAAGGCGTGGACACCATGCACAACCCCGAATTTACCCTGCTGGAAGCGTATCAGGCATACGCCGACTACAACGACATGATGACTCTGACCGAAAAGATCATCTCCAATGCCGCCATGGCCTGCAATGGTTCGCACGACCTCAAGCTCCACGACAAGGCGTTGTCTCTGAAGCCCCCGTTTGTGCGCGCGACCATGACCGATCTCTTTCTGAAGTATGCCGGTACCGATGTGATCGCCGCGTGGAAAGACGGCAAGCTGCGTGACGTCGCGCAGACTTTTAATCTTTCTTTTGATGCACGCACACCCGATCACAAAGTGTTCGACCGTATTTTTGATCTGAAGGTGAAACCGCATCTCTGGGAACCGACGTTTGTGCTGGATTATCCTGTTGAGATCTCGCCTCTAGCGAAAGCACACCGCTCCACCCCTGGACTCGTGGAACGTTTTGAACTCTTTGTGGCGCATGACGAAGTCGCCAATGCCTATTCGGAGCTGAATGATCCGATTGATCAACGCCACCGCATGGTCCAACAAGCGGCGGCGCAGAAAAAAGGCGATGACGAAGCAGAAATCGCGGACGAAGCCTTTCTCATCGCCCTCGAGCACGGCATGCCGCCGGCCGGCGGCCTGGGCATCGGCATCGATCGTCTTGCCATGCTCATCCTCGGTCAAACCTCGATCCGCGAAGTGATCCTCTTCCCGCTCCTGAAACAGGACAGCTAACTCCATGAGATTTGAATTCTTTATGGCCAAGCGCTTTCTGATGGGTCAGCGCTACGGCGTATTCCGTATGGTGACCACCGCCATCGCGATCGGCGGAACAGCCCTGGGTGTCGCATCGCTCGTGGTCACGCTCGCCGTCATGGACGGCTTCCGCACCGATATTCAGGAAAAGATCCTCGGCACACAGCCCCATATTGTCATCTCCAGTCCCTTCGGCAGTCCCTTGCCGCTGGATCCCGCTCTGCAAAGCGCGCTTGAAGGTATGCCGGAAGTGAAAGCGCATGCTCCCTTTATCAGCGCGCAGGCGCTGCTTCAGTCCGAGCAGCGTGTGACCGGCATCATGCTGCGCGGCGTTGATCCTCAGAAGGAGCTTAGCGTGACGCGGGTGGGACAAGCGCTGACACGGGAAGGCTGGAACACACTACAAACCAAAAATTCGATTGTCTTGGGTGAACAGCTGGCCGCGTCTCTGGGCGTGCGCGCGGGCGACACCGTGACGATCATGGCACCCCAGGATCCCGGCGATGTCCTTTCCAAGGCGCCGCGTGTCAGACGCTACAAAGTCACGGCACTGTTTCATTCAGGGATGTATGAATACGACGCGAATCTTGCGTACCTGTCTCTTTCGTCAGCGCAGGACCTCTTTAACTTTGAGCAAAAGATTTCTGGATACGGACTCAAGCTGGCGGACGTCGACAAGACGCCGGAAGCGCTGGCTCTATTGTCCGGTCGATTAGGCTCAGGATTTTGGGTGCGCTCATGGCAGGATATCAATCGTCCGCTATTCTCCGCGATGAAGCTGGAACGCACCGTGATGTTCATCATTTTGACGCTGATCATTCTGGTCTCGAGCTTCACCATCATTTCCAATCTTCTCTTGCTCACGATTGAGAAGGGGAGAGAAATCGGTATTTTGCAGGCGCTGGGCGCTTCGCCCCAACAGATTGCGAAGATTTTTCTTTATAACGGCCTGATGATTGGCGGAGGGGGTGTCAGTCTTGGGCTCATCCTGGGGATTGCCATCAGCAAACTGCTGGAATCTTTTCCGATTATCAAGCTTCCTCCCGATATTTATTACATCGACAGGCTGCCCATTCAGCTTTCGGCGCACATGATCGAGAGTGTAGGTCTTTGCGCTTTTGCTCTGGTGCTGATCTCCGTCCTCTACCCCGCGTACAAAGCGCATCAGATGGATCCGGTGCAGGCCATTCGTTATGGGTGACGTCATTCTCCTCGCCGAAGGCGTTACCAAGAGCTTCGACCAGGGGG
>JANLWZ010000233.1:0-5955 GCA_031364865.1 Elusimicrobiota bacterium | reverse complement strand
GTTCGGCCGCGCCGATATCGTGGACAAGACCTTCATAGCGGCGCGGCCCTCAGGCACCATCAGGCACTGGGACACGTCCTCCGATGTGGCAGAGCTCTTTGTGGATCACTCAGAACGCCCGGAAGGATCTGTCAGGTTTGTCTGGCACCGCTCACCGCTGGTGTTGAACTCGTTCGCTTCTAGAACGGGTAATTAATATCCACGAAAACAGCTACTCCCTCTTTCCCCACACCTACCTCGACGTCGCCCACGACATTCGGCTTCACCGCCGCACGGAATGCCCCACCAAAGACCGGATGAAAGTCTTTGCTTTGAATATCCTGAAGCGTCGGGAACACCGTTCCTAGATCGACAAAAGGCGCTACTTCAAAATTCGTCTGAATTCCCATTAAGGCAATCGAAGCCATCCGGATCCGATGCTCGAGATTCAGGGCGAAGCGGCCGCGGTCAACAAATCGTCCATCGCCAAATCCTCTCAACGATTCGCGGCCTCCCAGAGAAGGCAGCTCATAGAAGGGCAGATTCGGACCATTGGCCTGTTCGTAGACGCTGTGGATCACCGTGATATGTTTGGGATTCTCCCAGGGGAATAATCTTTTCCCTTCAAGGCCATAGCGGATGAAGTCCGCATCGCTGCCCAGAGCCTGACTCGTTTTTTCGACAAACGCTTCCCCTGAGCTGCCGACGGAGGGCGTGATCGGGATATCACGCGTGTCGAAGAGAAGCCGAAGCTCGCTCGCGGCTGTTTTGTTTGCGCCGATACCCGGTGTCGTTGGAAACTGGGTCGAAATGTCCGGAATATTCGGAATGATGCTGGCCTGGGTCTCCATTCTTCTGAACCTCTGGCCAATGATGGCCCGCCAGGAGTTATAAAAGTTCATGCCGACTTTAAAATTGCCTGAGGTATCTTTTCCGGTATAGCCGGACTCGTTGGATTCACGAGACTCCGGTCCAAGACCAAAAAACCGATACGAAGCATCGACGTCGTAGTACATCTCGGCGCGGAAATAAAGAATGCCATCCATGAGCGAAGGATTCTCATAGCGCCCTTTGTACTCTCGGTTCGTATGTTCGGAGAAACTGGCGACGGTGTAGAGCTGGCTTGCATCGGTGGGATACCAATAGTAGCGGAAGGTGCCCGTTTGACCGAAAAGCTGATTCCACGTGTAAGACGGCGCCAGGAGATGTCGAATGTGCCGGTTGGCGTCATCGGCCAGCACGAGTACCGGCATGATGCCGATCGTGGGACCAGAGTTGGGGTCTGTTGAGATTGCCGGCAGCCAGACAAAGATGTTGGGGCCCCAGGATTTGGTCATGACTTTGGCGGCGCCGCTGAAAAATCGCTCGGAGGCTGTAGGCCTCGGTGGCAACGGCGGAGCCTCCGGAGCTTTGGGCATCATCGGAGCGTTGGGAGGAAGCGGCGACTGTGAAGGCTTTTCTACTTTCGGATTGGGCGAAGTTTTCTTGATCGTGCGCTTAAAGTTGCGCTCTATGTCCTTGATCTGCTTCATGGGCGCTTTGCGCGGCTTGTGTTCTTCTTGCTGCTTCTTGGGCGCTGGACGGGGCGGCGTGGAGTCCAGGGTGTTATCGTCTTGAGAAAAAGCGGGGAGAGTTAACGAGAAAGAGAGGAGAACCGCTAAGACCGTGCGCGCAAACACATCAGTCGTAATACTCAATCCCCAGGTGCGTAATGAGTTCTTCACCTTTAAGCCACCTCAGGGTGTTTTTGAATTTCATCAGCTGAATAAAGAGATCGTGTTCCGGATTAAGACCCGGCGCCGCCATAGGGCTTTTGAAATAGAACGAGAGCCATTCCTGGATCCCATGCATGTTCGAGCGGTGCGCGAGGTCGAGGAAAAGCGCAAGATCCAGCACCAAGGGTGCCGCGAGGATCGAATCCCGGCAAAGAAAATTCACTTTGATCTGCATGGGGTAGCCCAGCCATCCAAAGATGTCGATGTTATCCCAGCCTTCTTTATTATCGCCGCGGGGCGGATAGTAGCTGATGCGCACGCGGTGATCGTAATTCCCGTAGAGTTCGGGGTGGATGTCCGGCTCGAAGATATGTTCCAGCACGGAAAGCTTGGATTCTTCTTTGGTCTTGAAGGCTTCCGGATCGTCGAGCACTTCCCCGTCACGGTTGCCGAGGATATTCGCGGAAAACCAGCCGTTGAGTCCCAAGAGCCGTGCTTTGAAAGCCGGCGCGAGCACCGTTTTCATAAAGGTCTGACCGGTTTTGAAATCTTTGCCGCAGATGGGTACGTTGTTCTTGACTGCCAGGTCTTGAATCGCGGGAATGTCGACGGAAAGGTTCGGTGCCCCGTTGGCAAAGGGAATGCCGCACTTCATCGCCGCATAGGCATAAATCTGACTGGGGGAAATCGCCGGAGAATTGTCCTGGAGACCGCGTTCAAACGATGCTGAATTTTGATGCACCGCCGTCTGGGTCTGATATTTTTCAGTTGATCCGCACCAGACCATCACGAGCCGGTCGCATTTGTTCGATTTCTTAAATTGCTGTATGTCGGTCATGAGCTGATGCGCGAGGTCCATCTTGGAGGAGCCCTTTTTCACGTTCGGGCCGGAAATCCTGGAGACGTAATTGGGATCAAAAACGGCTTTCATTGGCTTAATGGCCTCAAGCTCTTTACGTAGGGGGTCGATGTGCTTGTGTTCCAGGACACCGGCTCGGATGGCCGCCTGATACATATTGTCGGGGAAGATATCCCAGCCGCCAAAAACGAGCTGGTCAAGATCAGCGAGGGGAACAAAATCTTTAATTTTGGGGTTTTTTAGATCAGTGCGCTTGCCTAAACGAATGGTCCCAAGTTGGGAAAGCGATCCGATGGGTTTCCCTAAGCCGCGGCGAGTCGAAAGGACGCCCGCGATGAACGTGCTGGCGACGGCGCCCATGCCAGGCATGAGGATGCCTAATTTGCCTTTGGCGGGTTTAATGGGGCGCGCTTTCGATACTCTTGTGTCGTAAAAGTGTATTTTCTTTTTCATAGCCCGGCTATTGTATCAAAGGCTAACTGCGGCTCTCGCGACGCGATAGGGGCTTGAAATCTCCTAAATAGAAATTTTTAAAATATCATCTCTTGGCAGCGTCATTTTTTGGAGGTGACACGATGGACCAGAGTATTAAAGTCATTCATGAGAAGGTGAAACAGGCGAGCGTCTTCGTTCAGTCGCTCAAGCAGGAAATCGGACGCGTGATCGTAGGGCAGGATTATTTGGTGGAGCGCATGCTGATCGGCCTGCTGGCGGATGGCCACGTGCTGTTGGAAGGAGTACCGGGCTTGGCCAAAACTCTGGCTGTGCGAACCTTGGCTAGGGCAGTCGACACCCACTTCTCACGGATTCAATTCACCCCGGACCTCTTGCCGGCCGACCTCATCGGCACGCAGATCTATAGCCCTAAGGACAGCCAATTCACGGTCAAGAAGGGCCCCATCTTTACGAACCTGCTCTTGGCCGACGAAATCAACCGTGCGCCCTCCAAAGTCCAAAGCGCGCTTCTGGAAGCCATGCAGGAACATCAGGTCACGATCGGCGATCAGACTTTTCCGCTGCCGGAGCCCTTTCTCGTTCTTGCCACACAGAATCCGATTGAACAGGAAGGGACGTATCCGTTACCGGAAGCTCAAGTCGATCGCTTCATGCTGAAGCTCAAAGTGAACTATCCCACCCGCGACGAAGAGCGCCTCATTCTCGATCGCATGACGTCCGGCAAAGCCATCGATGTAAAACCAGTGGTCCATCCCCGGGAAATTCTGGCTGCGCGCGCGACCGTGAACGAGATCTATGTGGACGACAAACTCAAAAACTACATCCTCGATCTCATCTTCGCTTCGCGTTACCCGGAGAAGTTCAAACTGGAATCCCTCAAGCCTTTGATCGCTTATGGAGGCTCTCCGCGCGCGACGCTGTGCATGACGCAAGCCGCCAAAGCCTACGCCTTCCTGCAGGGAAGAGGCTATGTCACGCCGGAAGACGTGAAAGCCGTGGGCCCGGACGTTCTCCGGCACCGCGTGCTTCTCACCTACGAAGCCGAAGCGGAAAACATAACCTCCGAAGACGTGGTGAACCGGTTGTTCGCGGCGGTGGAGGTGCCGTAAGCCTCCATGTTAACGCGCGAGCTGCTCTCCCAGGTCCACCGTCTCGAAATCAAAACCAGGCGACTGGTCAACGAAATCTTTTCGGGCCAATATGGATCTGTCTTTCGTGGTCTCGGCATGGAATTTGCCGAAGTCCGCGAATACGTTCCCGGCGATGAGGTGCGCTCGATCGACTGGAACGTCACCGCGCGCATGGGCCATCCTTATGTGAAGAAGTTTGTCGCCGAGCGCGAGATGACCGTCATGCTTATGGTCGACGGCAGCGCCAGCATGCGTTTCGGAACGGCGCTGAAATGGAAGTCCGAACTCGCGGCCGAAGTCGCCGCCGTGCTGGGATTCTCTGCCATGCGCAACAACGACAAAGTCGGCCTTTGCCTCTTTTCAGACCATGTCGAAAAATTTGTCCGGCCGCAAAAGGGCCGTTTGCATACGTTACGTCTCGTCCGCGAAGTCCTGGACTTTGCCCCGCAGCGCAAGGCCACACACACCGATGAAGCACTCCGCACCCTGAACCGCGTGCTCAAGCGCAAGGCGGTCGTATTCCTTCTCTCAGATTTCTATGACGTCGACGAACGGTTGTTGGCTGTCACAGGTAAGCGCCACGACTTGATCGCACTTCAGGTACAGGATCCGCGCGAAGCCGCTTTGCCGGATGCCGGGCTTCTGGAATGGCGCGACGCCGAAAGCGGCGGGATGCTTTGTCTGGACACTTCCAGCAAAGCGGTCCGAAACCGTTATGCCCAAGAGGCGCGCGTGAGGCAAAAGGCGATGGATGAAAAATTCGCGCGCCACGGCATTGACCACATTGTCCTTTCCACCGACAAATCGTTTGTAATTCCACTGCTTCGCTTCTTCCAAAACCGTGTCAAAAGATTTCGCTGATCTCGAAGCGCCCTCTGTTCAAGCTCAAGTCGAGCCTTCGACCGCGAAGCTCGGCGATTTGGTCAATCTTTCCATCCGCGTCGCTCACGACCAGGCTTTTCAGGTCGAACCCCCGGCATTCTCTAAGACGCTCGGCACCTTTGAAGTCTATGCCAGCACACGCCTGGCCGCCGAAATATCTGGGAACAAAGCGGTCGAACGTTTTCAGGCGACGCTCCAGAATTTCACGACGGGACAGCAGACGCTGCCCGGCCTTGAAGTCATCTACCGCGATCCTATGGGAAAAGCTCAAACCCTGAAAACTGCGTCTCTCGTGATGACGATAGAAGAGGTTCCGCCCGGTCCAAAGGACAAGAATGACATTCGCGGCATTAAAGGCGTTATCGGACCCACAGCTTGGTCGCCATGGTGGTGGCTGGTGGCGGCCGCCGTACTGGTCGCTATAGGCATTGTGATGTGGCGGAAGCGAAAGCGCGCGCAATCCGGTCCACCGCCGCCACCGCCCGTGCCCGCGGATATTACGGCTATGGAAAAACTCGAGCAGCTGTTACGCAGCGATCTTCTGGCGACTGGCAAGCTCAAAGAGTTTTACAGCGCTTTGTCCGATATCGTACGCGCTTATATTGAAGCGACGTATCAAACGCCTGCCCTGGAGCGAACAACAAGCGAGCTCATGCGCGATCTGCGCCGTGTAAAGGAAATTCCTATGGCCCAGCAGGTCGATCTCAAAGACTTGCTTGAGATCGGCGATCTCGTCAAATTTGCCAAGTTTCGTCCGGACATGTCGGAAGCCACCCAGGCGCATCAGAAAGCTGTTTCCTTTATAGAGGCCACGCGCCCTCAGGAGCGGCGCCCATGAATTTCGGCAATCCCGCCGCGTTTCTGCTGCTGGTGATCGTGGCTTTCTTGTATCTCTTGCGGGAAAAAAGAACAGCCAACTTCTTTGCGCGGCTGC
>JANLWZ010000294.1:0-4112 GCA_031364865.1 Elusimicrobiota bacterium | reverse complement strand
ATGTGCTGGGGCTCAAATGATCTACTGCCGTTTTGAAACAAAAGGTGAGCCTTGCTGGGGCGAGGTAGAAGATCACAAAGTCTGGGAAGTAGCGCCCGACATCTTTTCTGCGCATGTGCGTACAGGACGATCCTTTGGACTCAGCGATGTGAAGTTTCTGGCGCCCTGTATGCCGACCAAGATCGTGGCCGTCGGGCTGAATTATCAGGACCATATCACCGAATTCGGGCGCACCGAGATTCCCAAAGAGCCGGTGATCTTCTTAAAGGCGCCGAGCGCCTTGGCCGATCCGGATACAGCGATTGTGATACCGCGCGGCGTAGGGCGTGTTGATTACGAAGCGGAACTCGCGGTCGTGATCTCGAAGAAAGCCAGATATGTTCTGGAGAATCAGGCGATGGATTACGTGTTGGGGGTGACCTGCTTAAACGATGTGACCGCGCGGGACCTTCAGAAAAAGGACAGTCAATGGGCGCGGGCAAAATCGTTTGATACCTTCGCGCCTATCGGCCCGTGGATTTCAGACGGACTTCCGCTGGATCAGCTGCGCGTCGAAGCAAGCGTCAACCGCAAAGTAGTCCAGACCGGGCATACCAGCAACATGATCTTTTCGATACCCCGGATCATTTCCTTTGTTTCACGCGTCATGACACTTTTGCCGGGGGACGTGATCTCGACAGGCACACCGCAAGGCGTTGGGCCGTTGAAAGCGGGGGATGTCGTAGAAGTGTTCGTGGAAGGTGTCGGCATCTTAAGGAACTCCGTCATAGAGGAAAAAGGATGAAATACGCAGACCGCATTAATCAATTACCGCCCTATCTTTTCGCCGAGATCGATCGCAAGAAGAAAGCCGCCATGGATCGCGGTATCGATATCATCTCGCTGGGTGTTGGCGACCCCGATCTGCCGACGCCCGACTTCATTATCAAAGCGGGACAATCCGCGATAGCGAAGGCTGCGAATCATCAATACCCTTTTGGCGCAGGTCTCTTGTCCTTCCGTAAAGCGGTTTCGGCCTGGATGAAAAAGCGCTTTCACGTTACGCTCGACCCTGCTGGGGAAATCTATTCTCTGATTGGCTCCAAAGAAGGTTTAGGCCATTTGCCGCTGGCGTATCTCAATCCCGGCGACGTGGCGCTTGTCCCTGATCCGGCTTATCCGGTCTATAAGAATGCGACGCTGTTTGCCGGCGGTGAGCCATGCTATATGCCGCTCCAGGAAAACCGCGATTACCTGCCTGATCTGGGCGCCATTCCGGCCGACAAACTCAAAAGAGCAAAGCTGCTTTTCCTGAATTATCCGAACAACCCGATCGCTGCTACGGCGCCGCGCGCTTTTCTCGAAGAAGTCGTTGCCTTTGCCAGGAAGCACCAGCTCATCGTCGCCTACGACAATGCTTACTCGGAAATGTATTACGGTGAGCCGCCTCTCAGTTTCCTTGAGATCCCTGGCGCCAAAGAGGTGGGCATCGAATTTCATTCGCTTTCCAAAACCTTCAACATGACCGGTTGGCGCATCGGCTGGGTCTGCGGCAATGCGGAGCTCGTGAAAGGGCTGGCGACGATCAAAGACAGCATCGATTCGGGCGCTTTTCAAGCGATCCAGGAAGCGGGCATCGCCGCACTGGAGGATCCGCACTCGGAAAAGTTCGTGAAGGACATGCGCTTGCTCTACAAGAAGCGCATCAACAGCTTTGTGGATGCCATGACGAAAGCGGGATGGGTCATGCAGAAGCCGACCGCGTCTTTTTATATCTGGGCGCATACGCCGAAGGGCTTCACGTCTACCGAAACAGCGGCCAAACTGCTCGATGAAGTCGGTATTGTCTGCACGCCGGGCGTCGGCTTCGGCCCAACCGGTGAAGGCTACGTCCGATTTGCGCTTACCGTCAATGATGAGCGCATGATGGAAGCCGTCCAACGCATACAAGGAGTCACATGGAAGAAATAATTGCTTACATCGGAGTGGGATCTAATATCGGCGACAGAAACAAGAATATCGATACGGCTCTTGAGCTGATGTCGAAAGAAGCCGGGATCCAGGTGGAGCGCGTATCGAGCAGAGTAAGAACGGAACCCATCGGGCCTATCCAGCAGCCGAAATTTCTGAACTGTGTAGCGAGTATCAAAACAACGCTGAGCCCTGCCGAACTCCTGACGGCTTGCCAGAAAGTGGAGAACGCGCTTGGACGTGAACATGTTGTCCGCTGGGGACCCAGAGTTATGGATCTCGATATTCTGCTCTACGGTAAAGAGAATGTCAGCGAGCCTCAGCTGAAGATCCCTCATCCTGAGATCAAGAATCGTCGCTTTGTGCAGGATGGCCTGCGAGAGCTAGGCGCTTATGAATAAAGTCGTCGTGCCTGCGCTGCGTGACATGAAAGCACGCAAGGAAAAGATCGTGGCGCTCACAAGCTATGACTTTGTGACCACTCAACTGCTCAATGAAGCCGGTATCGATGTGATCCTGGTGGGGGACTCCTTGGGTATGGTCAAGCTGGGGTACAGTTCAACGCTTCCCGTGACGGTGGAAGATATGTCCTATCACACGCGGCTCGTTGCCCGGGGCAACAGCCGTGCGTTGATCGTGACCGATATGCCGTATCTTTCTTACCAGACGTCAGCGAAAGATGCCGTGAAAAATTGCGGTCTGATGCTCAAAGCAGGCGCCCAAGCGGTCAAAGTCGAAGGAGGGGCGGAAATGATTTCCACCATCAAAGCCCTCCTGACGGCGAAGATACCCGTGATGGGGCATATTGGCATGACGCCGCAATCCGTCCATCTCTTCGGCGGATACAAAGTGCAGGGAAAGAACAAGGCGCAATCGAGGAAAATCCTCGCCGATGCCAAAGCTTTGGAAAAAGCAGGCGTGTTTGCGATCGTGCTCGAATGCGTGCCGCAGACACTCGCTCGAAAGATTACGCGTGCGCTGCGTATTCCCACCATTGGAATTGGTGCCGGTGTGGTCTGTGATGGTCAAATATTAGTGGTGGATGATCTGCTCGGCCTGTCCCTTGGTCCCTATCCCCGGTTTGTGAAACGTTACGCGGATCTTCGCAAAATCATGTCGCAGGCCGCGCGCCGGTATGCGTCGGATGTCAGGCAGGGGAAATTTCCGGACGCCCTGCATGCGTATTCCTGATGCATGCGTTTTATGTCATCGCAGGGATCGCGGCTGTCCTCATCTTTGTCATCGCTCTGTACGGTTCGTTTGAAATAAGCCACATCCCGCATCTGGCGGTTCCGTACACGCCGAAAGATTTTGGACTCGCGTATGAGCCGGTCAGTTTTACCTCGTTTGATGGACTGAAGCTGACCGGATGGTTTTTGCCGGCCAAGCAGAAGTCGGATGTCACGATCCTGGTGCTCCACGGCCTCGGATCAAACACAGGCGACATGCTGCTCAACGTGTTATGCCTGGCTCGCGCGGAGCGGTGGAACCTTTTTCTCTTTAACTTCCGCGGACATTCCGACAGTGAGGGAAAACTCACCTCGCTCGGGCCGCTCGAGCTGAAAGATTTCGATAAAGCCATAGCCTTCCTCAGGGAAGCCAAGCCGGATGAGACGAAGCGTCTCGGTGTGTATGGTCATTCTCTAGGAGCCTCCGTGGCGGTCGTAGGAGCGGCGCGGCATCCTGAGATCCTTGCGGTGGTTGCTGAAAGTCCCTTTGCCCGCACGCGAAAAACAGTGTCGCTCTTTGCCAAGAAATTTTACGGGATACCGGAATTCCCATTCATGTATCTTGCGCTCTTCATTACGCGCTTGAGGCTCGGGATCTCCCTCTGGCACTTTTCACCGCTGGATGAGATCGGAAAGATATCGCCGCGGCCGCTTTTTCTTATTCATGCGGAGCGCGATCAGCGTATGCCGATGAAAGATACGGAAGCGCTCGTGGCGGCGGCGCAGGAGCCCAAAGAGTTTTGGATCGTGCCCGGTGCCGATCACGGAGAGCCGTGGATGATCGCGAAAGAAGACTACGACAACAAAATGGTCCAGTTTTTCAGGAGAGTGCTGCCATGAAAATTTACAAGTCCTCCGCTGAGATGCAGTCCTGGGGGCGTCGCGCCCCGGCCAGAGGCGACAGTATAGGCGTTGTGCCGACGATGGGAGCGT
>JANLWZ010000273.1:0-8495 GCA_031364865.1 Elusimicrobiota bacterium | reverse complement strand
CCTGCAGCTTGGCGTCCAGAGCACCGCCGGAGGCAGTTTTGGGTTTATCCAGGGCAACCTGCAGATTAAGTTTGCCTGAAGCGAGTTCAACGGTGCCCAGCGTTTTCATGTTCAGCTGCGCGCTTCGAATCTGGAAGTCTTTAAACGTCATCAGCCCTTTATCGAATCGATAGTTGCCATCGATTCCTTGGAGCGGCCAATATTTCAGATCAGGCAATCCCAATTTGAGGACACCGCTTTTCTCCAATTTCATAACGGCCAAAACAGGCGATAGAGCTGCTCGCGCGGTCGCGGCATTTTCGACAAGACGATCAATATTCTTCAATGCGCCTTTGCCCTGCCTGAGGGTCATCCAGCCGTCCAGCGTGCTGGGCGTCTCCGATATTCCAGAGAGCGACCATTTGACTTTAAAGTCATCGGCGGCGTAATGAGGATGACGGAATTCTTTGATCAAGAAGCTGCCGCTGGAGCGCGTGATCTTTCCTTCGCGGAGATTGAGGCCCTGCCACAGATTGCGAAGATTCCACCCCACCTGGACGCCTTTGGCTTCAAAAAGCGTGCCTGCTTTGAACGTAGGTTTCTCTGAGACGTTCAAAGTATCGAGGGTGAGACCGGTCCACCGGAGATGCACGGTGCCGATCTGGAGTTCACGTTGAATGCTTCGCCCCACATGCTCTGCCACATAGCCACGGATTTTCTCCTGCGGGATGAAAGTGAGTATGGCCCATAACACCAAAGCTCCGATGATGATCGGCAAGACGATGATCGTAAATACGATTTTCAATAGTCGTTTCATGTTTGGTCCTCAGTCCATAGGGGTTCGTAATAGCTTTTCAGCGGGACACGATCGTAGAGTTCCTGGTAAAGCTCTTCCTGCTGGCGCACCATGTGGCGGATATCGAATTCCTTGGTGATGCGGGCTTTTCCTTTTTTCCCCATTTGTGCGGCTTTTTCAGGATGCTCAGCCAGCCAGAGGATCTTTTCCGCTGCTGAAACTGTATCGTGGGGTGCGATCAGATATCCGGTTTCGTCCTCTTCAACAATGTCTCTCGCGCCATCAACGCCGTAAACCACCGCTGGCAAACCCGCGGCCATCGCTTCTACGAGCGAGCGCGGCAGTCCTTCCCATAAGGAGGTCATGAGAAAACAGTGAGATGCCGAGAAGATATTCTGGACATCCGAGGCGCGTTGGCACCATCCGAGGAAATGGACATTGTCCTCCATCCCCTTTTCTTTGCAGCGCGCCTGGACGGCTTCTTTCAGTTCTCCATCACCGACAAAAATGAAATGAATCTCTGGCCGTTTTTCCAAAACTTGTGCAGCCACAAGCACCAGATCCATCGGATTCTTTTGTGGTTTGAAATTCCCCACGTAAGCGACACGCCACGACTCCGAAGGGAGACTTTCCAATTTCTTATGCAGCTTGTTGAGGGTTCTTTTTTCTGTCATCGTGAGCTTTTTATCTTTTTCCGGTTCAAGCTCAATGCCGCTGCGGATAAGGCTTTGGGGGATATGCCTGCCGATATCACGCCGCTCTGCCTCCTGCCGATTGGCCTCGGAAACAAAAACGAGATGTGTACTTAAAACAGCGCAGAATTTCTCCGCCAGTACGAAAAACCACCGTGTCCAGGGCTTCTGCCGATCGTTGAAGCCGAAGCCGTGAAACGTATGAACAATGACCGGTACTCCAGCGAAGTACGCCGCTAGTCGTCCCAGAATGCCTGCTTTGGACGAATGGGTATGAACAATATGAGGTTTCAGTTCTCGCAGCCTGGTGTAGAGCTGGCTAAACGCCATGGCATCCTGGATCGGCCGCAGCGCTCGGACGAGCCCGGCAATAAAGTAGGTAGGCCATATAGCATGCTTCGTTTCCTTGTCCAGGATCCCTCCGCGCCCGCAGAGAAGAAAAGCGTCAAACTGGTCGGGGGCGAGATGGTTAACGGTATAAAGCGTGTTGCGCTGTGCTCCACCTAATTCCAGCTGCGTAATGATGTGAGCGACGCGGAGTCTCATTGGCCGAGAATCTTTTCCGAGGTTGCCAATCCTTCGAGGATGGCTTCTTCCATATAGGAATATTTCCAACCGCCGAAACGGCCGATGGAATACACTTTTCTGCCCTCCAGCCATCCCAGAACGCGCTGGGCAACGGAGGTGCGATGTTGGTCATAGGTCACGTAGGCCACCGGTATGCGGAGGATGTTGCGCGTGATAATTTCTTTTTCACTCTTGAGAAGGCCGCACTCCAGAAGTCCGCGGACGGCGTCCTGCATGGCTTTACTTTCATCAAAGGATTCTTCGGGGCGATAGCCGATCTCGACATACATCGAGCTGCAGCCTGAGGGTGTCATACGCGCCGAAAAATTCATCGGAAAGCCGACACGGTAAAAACGGTATTTCTTCTCCGGAAAATAGATCCAATGCTTGTCAGAGATGCCGGCTCTCCGGACACCCAGGTTGATGTCATAGACGCTGCTCCAGCGCATCTTGCCGCGCGCGTCCGAGATCTCAGGAGGCAGCCCATGAACCATATCTAAGAAACGCGGTAGAGGGGCTGTGTTAACAAGATACGTGTAGGTGACGCACTCCCCTGTGGAAAGCACTGCTTCTTTTCGGTCCAGGTCGATCCGTTCGACACTCGTGTTCAGGCGACTATTGCCCAATCCTTTGGCAAAAGCAAAGGCGAGGGCCTGGATTCCCCCTTCTTTCGGGTAGTAGAACGTCGCGTTGTAGCCAAATTTTTTGGTCTGATCCGAAAACGAACCATTGATCACTTCTTCGATGGAGGGCTTCGGAACAAAGGGCGCGACCCATTCGGCGGTCAAAACATCAGGCGGTACCCTCCAGAGTTTTTCGTTATAGGGAAAGAAAAAGTGCTTTGCAAATCCCTTGCCGAAGGTCCGCAGAACCCAGCTTTTCAACGACTCAGGCTCGCTTCCCATAGGAGCAGGCGCTTGATCCAGCTGCGCGTTAATCAACCCGCTCAGGCAATCCTTGAGGACCGGCTTGGGTAGTCCATACAGATTCGCCTGGTAAGGATAACGTGTGTAGGTGTTGTGCGAATAAATCCAGGCGCGCCGATCGTTGGAAGCGATGTTGTCTCCCAGTAGCTGCGGAATGAGCTTGAGAGTATAGGGGTGGCGCAGATGGAGGAGATGTCCTGTGTGGTCAAATACAAAACCGTCCTGTTTGATCGAGCGCGAGAGGCCCCCCGGCTCATTGGATTTTTCAATAAGAAGGTAGTTGTCTTTCAGGTGGTATGCGCAGGACAGGCCGGACATCCCGCCACCGAGGATCAGGGTGCGGACGTACATCAGTCGATCTTAATCTTCGCCAACCAGGTCCCCAGGGCGACCGCCGCTAAGCTTGCGATGGCATAGGTCAGCAGCGCATATTCAAAGACGGCTACGCTCACTTGATAAGCAGCAAAGGTGAGCAAAAGCGATGCCGCATACGAGAGGATGAGGATTTCTTCACGGTAAAAACCATGTCGTTCAAGGCGCAAGGCGTAGTGATCATGACTCCCCAAAAACGGAGACTCGCCTTTTTGCAGTCGCAGGATGCTGACCAGGATCGTGTCGTAGATCGGCACGCCGAGAATAAGAAGCGGCGCGAATACGCCGGCATTGTTCACATGCGTGTACGATGTTCCTAAGGAGAGAGCAGCCAGAATAAAGCCGACAAAAAGACTTCCGGTGTCGCCAAGGAAGATCTTTTGCCGACGCGAAAAGTTATAGGGCATAAATCCGAGGAGAGCGCCCGCCAGCGCCACAGACGTCAAATTCACGTGGACCTGTTCTGACGGGAGCGAGATAAAAAAGAATCCAAGACTTGCGATGACGGCAATGCCGCTGGCCAGACCGTCCATGATATCGATGATGTTCACAGCATTAATGATGCCCACGACCCAGACTACGGTCAGTATGTTTCCTAACCAGATCGGTTTAATGAAATGGATGCGGATGTCGAAGGAGAGCAGACACATGGCCGCAACAAGCTGGATGAAAAATTTGAAGCGATAGCTGAGGCCCTTCAGCTTAATATCATCGATCAGGCCAAGCACAAGAATTAAGCCCCCGCCTAAAAGAAGTCCACGGATCGAGCGTAACGTTCCTGTCGGAAAGCTCGTGTGAGCACGTGTGTAGAGAAGTCCTATGACGACTCCCACGGCGACGGCAAGTCCACCCAGATAGGGTACAGGCTGCTTATGCGTTTTGACGTCTGAATAGGGATGATCTAGAACGCCGAACATAATGGCTGCTTTGCGGAAGAGAGGTGTGGTCAGGAGTGCGGTGCCCAAAGCGAGCAAAAAGCATGCGAAATAATAGTTGTCCGCCGTCATAACGCGAAGACTTCGCAGTCTTTGTCTTTAAAGAGGGGGTGAC
Organism: Elusimicrobiota bacterium; assembly: GCA_031364865.1. Classification (GTDB taxonomy): domain Bacteria; phylum Elusimicrobiota; class Elusimicrobia; order 2-01-FULL-59-12; family 2-01-FULL-59-12; genus JANLWZ01. The sequence goes on along the minus strand of JANLWZ010000273.1, from coordinate 4,113 downwards.
CGATCTGTTTTTGCAGAGTGATCCAGTTGTTTCGGCCGCGCTCGGTAAAGGGAAACAAGCGGTAGGCTCTGTCGAGGCGCTCCATTTCTGTGTGATTGATCAAGAGGTGCGTCACTCCGCTGTAGCGCAGTCGCCCGAGAAGATCTCTGCTGTTGACCGCTTCGTTGGCCCAAGAGGTGAGGGGGTTGTTATTAAAAACAGGTGTCACCAAAACGGGCCTATTGTAGTAATAAGAGCATTGGTCGCCTACGATATAGATCAGCGTGTTTTCCGGCAGTGAGTTCACAAATCGCGCGGCGGAATAATATTTCAGACGTTTGGTGAGATGCATGGACCTGCTTTCGAGACCTAGCGGGACGCGAAACAACTGCAGGCTGTCCGTGACAAGAAAAAAGGTAGCGGCGTTGGACAACAGTAAAAAGGCGATCAGCGTTTGGGTAGCGCGATAAAACCAGTGGGGTGTGTTGTTCTTGACGCTGGTGTATCCGAAAGCCGCGCCAAGGGCTAATAACGGAGCCGCAGGCAGAAAAAACCGCAGCACCGGCCGCGACATTCCCCACGCGACGAAAAAAAGCAGAAGATAATGCATTCCCAGGCGGAGCATGGTGGGCCATTTTTTGCTCAGCCAGGTGAGCGGCAAGAGACAGACGAGCGCTCCCCAACCCAAATCCCCCAGGACGTCCATCCCTCCGCCAAAATGGAGTCCTTTCACAGCAACATCCCAGACTAAAGTTAAAAGCGATGTGATCGATCTTGGTTCGTACTCCACAAGCGCCCGGAAATAACCTTGCCCTGCCTCCCTGACCCATGGTGATGGTTTCATGGTCCAGGAATAGAAGAACGGAAAGACAGGATTGCCTACAAAATAGATGTTTTTTACCATCCAGGGCAGGAAGGTAATGAAACTGCAGGAACCATATAAAATGGCTTGTTTTAGTGAGCTTTTGACATCTTTTGAAAGTCCTTCCTTAATAAGGAGGATAGCGCCGATAATTATGGCCAACCCTCCAGTATATTTGGTGCCAGTAGCCAATCCGGCAAGGCAACCGCTTAAGAGTAAGAGCATAGGCTGGCGAGTCTCAAACCATAGGCAAAGCGCGTAAAAGCTGGAAAAGATAAAAACAGTGAGTCCAACGTCAATATATCCGCCTGGTGTAAGGAGTAGATAGCTTGGCATTACAGACAATAGCGCTGCTGCCCACAATCCAGTGCTTTTTCCGGCAAGCCTTGTCCCTGCCTGGTAGACGACCGCTAATCCCAAGGCGGCGATGACCCAACCGAAGATATTGGCCAGCATATCACCCATCAGAACTATCCCAATGGTCCAGAGCATCTCCAGATTTTGAGGAAATGCGGAATAAATCAATGTCGGCTGACCCACCCACCGCCCAGCGTTTATGTAGCTTTGCGGAAGAGCGTAGTGATACACCAGTGTGTCGTAATAGGTCGGCGGCGAAAAAGAGATCACGAGACTTAAAAACAGGCCCAGCGCAATAAGAGCTAAAGGGATGGAAAATCCCGAATCCCACGACGCCAAGGTGTTTTTAACTTGAACAAGTTTATGCCGTTCGCTCCAGGCGGGGACCAGACCGAAGGAAATGAGAATAAGCACAGGCAGGCGCTCCCAGAGTGAAAACGCTCCCATGAGAATCATGAGAAGCGCCAGAACACCAAACCCGATCAACGCTGAGAAAACAAAAAATTCTCCCGGGTGAAGCAGATCGTCTTGAATATGCCGTACCAGCAGTGCTCCATAGCCGAAGGCCGACAGAAGGACGATGCCTGCGGTGGCCATAATGAAGATTCGGAACGGCGCATCCGGGATGGGAAAGCGGACGAAATACGCTGAGCTGAAGATTCCCCAGAGGAGAAGAATAGCCAGCGGTTTTATTTTGGAATAAAGAGTGGAGATCGCCATAGGTGAAGTCGATGCAGATAGTAGCGCAGGACGCTTTTTAAGGATTCAAGCCCGTATTGGACACTTCGGATGAAATTGATGGACGACGCTTCCTCGAAATAGCGGGCTGGCGCCGGGATGTCGCCCAAGCGGAATCCAAACGCCGACGCCTGCACCAGGAATTCACAGTCAAAGACAAAGTCATCGGAGTTGAGTTCCCACGGAATAGTCTCCAGCACGCGCCGCGTGTAAGCCCGCATACCGGAGTGCCATTCGCCGAGGTTCTGCCGCATCAAAAGATTTTCGATGATCGTAAGGAAGCGGTTGGAGAGATATTTATATCTCGGCATCCCTCCCTTCAGGGCCTCCTGCCGCGTGCGGATGCGGTTGCCCAGCACCACATCGCAGATATCATCCTTCAGCAGCCCAGTCAGATAGGGAACTAGCTTGGCGTCATACTGATAGTCGGGATGGATCATCACGACGATATCGGCCCCTGCCTCCAACGCCGCGCGGTAGCACGTCTTCTGATTGCCGCCATAGCCGCGATTGTCCTCATGCTGAATCACCTTCAGCCCAAGTTCTTTCGCCACAGCCACTGTATTGTCCTTGGAATGGTCATCCACAAGAATAATCTCATCGACACTTCCTTGAGGGATATCGGCCACCGTACGTGCCACGGTTTTTTCCGCGTTGTAGGCGGGCATGACGACGACTATCTTAGGTTTCAAAGGCGTACGAGGTGGCTGGCGCTCAGGCCCCGAAGCATGTTGCGCGTATCCATCACCAGTTTTGAATGTTTCAGAATTTCAGCCGGATTAAACGTGCTGTGAGCGGTGGTAATGACTACAGCATCGGCTTTGCGGAGCAGCGCCGGAGAATACGGTTTACTGGTCATTCGGTGTTTTTCCACTAAGACTTGCGGGACATAAGGATCGTGATAGGAGACGTCAGCGCCCATCTGGCGCAAAAGATGCATCACATCGAGCGCCGGAGATTCGCGCACATCCGTGACGTTGGCCTTATAAGCGATGCCGAGCACGAGGATTTTTGAGCCCTTGATGGATTTCTTTCTGTTGTTCAGAGCGCGCACAATCTTGGACACCGTGAATTCCGGCATGTGCGAATTTACCTCACCCGCCAGATCGATAAACCGTGCGGCAAAGTTCAAGGATTTCATCTTCCAGGAGAGATACAGTGGATCAATGGGGATGCAGTGTCCTCCTAACCCTGGACCCGGGTAGAAAGGCATAAACCCATAAGGTTTGGTCGCCGCGGCCTCGATGACTTCCCACACATTGAGGTTCAATTTGTCGCAGATCATCATGATCTCATTCACAAGCCCGATGTTGACGGCACGGAATGTATTTTCCAGAAGCTTGGTAAGCTCCGCCGCTTCTGCGCTCGAGACCGGCACGACCTGGCGGATGGCCTGGCTGTAGAGGCTCACCGCGAGGTCTAAGCAATGAGGCGTGATCCCTCCAACAACTTTTGGCGTGTTCGGCAGCTTGTACTGGCGATTGCCCGGATCAATGCGTTCGGGAGAGAAGGCTAAAAAGAAATCCTGTCCCACGCGCAGCCCTCCCGTTTCCAGAATGGGTAGGACCTGCTCACGCGTCGTCCCTGGATAAGAGGTGCTTTCCAAGACTATCAGCTGGCCGCGGCGAAGCACTTTGGCGATCTTGCGCGCGGCCTGGTCGATAAACGAAATATCGGGATCTTTGGTCTTGTTGAGCGGCGTAGGAACACAGACGATGATGGCGTCCATCTGGCTCAGTTTATTGAAATCGGTGGTGGCGGAGAGCCGCTTCTGCTTAAAAAGATCACGGATGAGTGTGCTCTCAATATCGCCGATATAGGATTTGCCCGCTGAAAGACTTTTGACTTTGGAGGCGTCTACTTCAAATCCTGTCACGGCAAAACCAGTTTGCCCAAATTCGCATGCCAGCGGGAGACCCACGTAACCGAGGCCCATAATGCCTATTCTGGCGGTACGTTCGCGAATTTTATCTTTAAACGTGGATTCTGCCGTCATAAAATTTTGCTGATTATAGCTATTCTCTTTCGAATACGGGCCGGCCAGCCAGCAACTTCTGATAAAACCGCTGATCCACGGGACGGCGGATCGGAAAATGCTCCGGCCAGCGCAAATCGGATTTGCGTTTGTGCACTCTGGCGGGACTTCCCCACACCACGGCGCCCTCTGGAACGTTCTG
>JANLWZ010000187.1:0-4957 GCA_031364865.1 Elusimicrobiota bacterium | reverse complement strand
CGCTGACGACCGCGACGACACGGTTATCCTGCTTATTCTGATCGCGCGCTACGGCCATACCAAGGGCGGCGGAGATGGCGGTAGAAGCGTGTCCGGCACCGAACGTGTCATAAGGAGACTCGTCGCGCTTGAGAAAACCGGAAAGGCCATTCATCTGGCGGATGGTGTCGAATTTGTCTTTGCGGCCGGTGAGCAACTTATGGCCGTAAGTTTGATGGCCGGTGTCCCAGACGATTCTGTCCTGGGGCGTATTAAAAACGTAGTGAAGAGCGATGGTAAGTTCCGTCGCTCCTAGAGAGGATCCCAGATGGCCGCCGCGGGTAGAAACCACGTCGAGGATTCGATCGCGCATTTCGCGGGCAAGCTGCGGCAATTGTTCACGGCGCAGCTGGCGTACGTCTTTGGCGTCTTTGATTTGGTCAAGAAGTCCCATTCTAGTGATCCCTTTCGATGATGTAATTAGCGAGCTGCTTGAGGACCTGCGCACGTTTTCCAAAGGGCGCGAGGGCCTTCTTGGCTTCCTCTACAAGCTGCTGCGCTTTCTTGCGTGATTCTTCCAGGCCATAAAGTGCCGGGAAGGTCAGTTTGTCATTCTTGGCATCTGAGCCGTTCTTGCCCAATTTCTTCTTATCTGCGACAACATCCAGAACGTCATCGGCAATCTGGAACGCCAGACCTATTTTTTCACCGTAGTGGCCAAGGGCATCGAGTTGTTTTTGAGTGGCTCCTGCGAGCGTGGCACCGGCCTGAAGGCTCGCGCGGATCAGTGCGGCTGTCTTGTGTCTATGAATGCTGGCAATTAAAGCGTGCTGGTTATGATGCTTCTTCCATTTTCCGTCTTCGGCCTGAATATCCATCACCTGGCCGCCGATCATGCCGAAAGTGCCTGCGCCATGCGCGATCAATTGCACTACGGAAGGGATGGATGTGGGCCGAACGGGGCGTATTTTAGCATTTTGGGCAATTAGCTCGAAGGCCTTGGTCAGGAGAGCATCTCCGGCCAGAATCGCTACGGCTTCTCCATACACTTTGTGATTGGTAGGGCGGCCGCGGCGGAGGTCATCATCGTCCATCGCCGGCAAATCGTCATGAACGAGTGAGTAAGTATGGACGAGCTCCATGGCGACGGCTGTGGGAAGTGCTATTTCGGGCTTTTTACCGCATACTTCGGCCCCCATAAGCACTAAAACGGGTCGGAGGCGCTTGCCACCGGCAAAAACGGAGTAGCGCATGGACTCATGGATGATTTCCGGGTCGGAAAGGGTCTTGTCCATGTAGTGGTCGAGCGCCTTTTCGACCATTTTTCGGCGTGTTTCAAAATAACTATGAAGTGGTTCAGGCATCATAAGGCGCGTATTGTACTTAAATTCAGGTTGAGAACTCTTCTAAGCTTCAGCGAGGACGTTCGAGAGAGGAACCAGCTCGGCAAAACGTTCAATAGAGCGCGACCGGCCGGTGTTTTCATCCACATCAACGACACAACCACACACGCGGGCATCACCACTGGCTACGGTCAGCGGATGATGCAGCCCGGTCGTAAAGCGCCTCATGGCATTATTGATTTCCGCGCCAATGATGCTGTTCAGCGGGCCGCAGGCGCCGGCATCGGTCATAAAAGCGGTACCACCGGGAAGAATACGCTCATCAGCCGTCTGGACATGCGTGTGGGTGCCGATGGCGGCGCTCACGCGTCCATCCATGTGCCAGGCGAGCGCCGCCTTTTCAGCGGTAATCTCGGCATGAACATCGACAAAAATCACTTTGGCTTCTTCATGGAGCTTGGCGATCTCTTTGTCCGCTGTTTGGAAGGGGCAGTCGGTGAGGGGCATATAGACGCGTCCCATCACCTGCAGGACGGCGACCGGAACTCCAGATTTTGTTTCGAAAACGCCGGAGCCATGCCCACGGGTTTTCGGAGGATAATTGGCCGGACGCAAGACGCGGGGATCATCAATGATGGCTTCAATCTCTTTGCGGTCGAACGTGTGATTGCCCATAGTGAGCACGTCCACGCCTACTTTCCACATTTCTTCCGCGATCTTGGGGGAGAGGCCTTTGCCGTGAGCTGCGTTTTCGGCGTTCACGATGATGAAGTCCGGCTCATGTGCAGCACGTAAGATGCGTAATGCTGCGTAAAGTCCCTCCCGGCCAGAGCGACCGATGACATCGCCGAAGAAAAGTATTTTCATTTTCCCCTCCCGGTATCGAGAATGGCTTTTTCGCTGATCACGAGATCCATCAGCATATCGTGGTTTTCCAGAGGCAGAGCATTGGCAGAAATCTGCGAGTCATAAGCGAGTGCCACACGCTTGGCTTTTACCATTTGCGGCAACAGTTTGTCGAAGTAACCACCGCCAAAGCCTAAGCGGCCGCCTTTTTTATCAAAAGCTAGACCCGGGAGAAGTGCGAGATCGATCTTCACAGGATCCACCAGCTTTATAAATTCAGTCTGCACCTGCAGCACCCCTCGATGTGCTGCGCCCAGCTCGCCAAAGCGTTTGATCTCGGAGAGAAGTGTGGCATGCGTACTGTCATGAATCGGGACGACCACGCGCTTTTTAAATCGCAGCGCTTCCTGAAGGATGGTATGGGTTTCTACTTCGGAGCCAAAAGACACGTAGCAGAGAACATATTCAGCCGCTCGCCAGGTCGCATGACCAAAAAGTCGCTGCCGGATCATCGCGCTGTGCTTGGTTCGGACCGCGGAATCGATCGCGTTGCGAGCGGCTAAGAATTCTTTTCGGAGTTGGCTTTTTTCTGCGATCGCCATAGGGAGAGTCTTTTCTTGATGTCGGCTTCATAGCCGAGGTCTGTAGGCTCGTAAAACGTCTTCGGATTAGGAAAATATTCCTGGGGAACATAGTGGCCTGGGAAATCATGCGGGTACAAATAGCCTTTCCCATGGCCGAGTTGCTCCCGGTCCAAATTGGCATCCTTTAAATGGTTCGGTACTTCACGTATAACTCCCTGCTCTACTTCGCTGAGCGCCTGTTCCACCGCGTTGTAAGACGCATTGGATTTGGGCGCCGTGGCGATATACGTCGCCGCCTGTGCCAGTATGATTCTACCTTCCGGCATGCCGACAAATTCGACTGCGGCAAGCGCGGCGTGCGCGATGAGCAGCGCCCTGGGGTCTGCATTGCCGACGTCTTCAGAGGCCGAGATGATCAGACGCCTGGCGACAAAACGCGGATCATCGCCGGCTTTCAGAAGCCTCGCCATCCAGTAGAGCGCGGCGTCGGGATCTCCCCCGCGCAAAGATTTGATGAACGCTGAGGCGATATCGTAATGCTGATCGCCGGATTTGTCGTGAACAAGCGATCGCTTTTGCACGCATTCTTCAGCGACCGAGAGCGTAATGCGAACTTCCCCCTGCTGGTCGGGCTGTGTGGAAAGCGCGGCGAGCTCCAGAGCGTTGAGCAGCCGGCGCGCGTCGCCGCTTGATTGCGTGATGAAATGTTCGCGCGCTTCCTGATCCATGATGATTTTTCGCTCGCCAAGGCCGCGTTCTTTATCCGCCAGAGCATTCGTAAGTACTTTTTCCAGAGCTTCCTCGCTGAGCGGCTTAAATTCAAAGACCTGAGCGCGTGAAGTAAGCGCTGAGTTTACGTAGAAGAAAGGATTTTCCGTAGTGAGACCGATGAGCGTAAAAAGTCCGCGCTCCACATCCGGCAGGAGCGCGTCCTGCTGGGCTTTGTTGAAGCGATGGATTTCATCCAGAATGAGGAGTGTCTTTTCCTGCGACATCTCGCGGCGCTCTTTCGCGCGCGTGATGACGGCTCGCACATCCGCGACTCCGGCGGTCACGGCATTCATTTCTTCCACGATCGCTTTGGTTTTTTTCGCGACAAGCCGGGCAAGCGCCGATTTGCCGCAGCCGGGAGGGCCAAAAAAGATCGCTGAACTCAGTCGATCGGCCTGGACCGCGCGACGCAACAGCTTGCCTTCACCCAGAAGATGTTCCTGTCCTGCCCACTCCTCTAAGGAGCGAGGTGTCATGCGTCGCGCCAGCGGCGCCTCGGAAAGATAGGAGCTTTCAGGTTTTGAAAATAAAGACAGCGTAGGTGAGGAATCTTGTCGGGCCATAGAATTGGGGTGAGACTTAGGAGCCGCTTAGGGCTTGGTCAAGATGCCGAATCCACTCTTCGGCTTTGCTTTCCAGGACTTTGGAGGATGAACCTTTAGCTTCCTGAAGGCGGAAGAGTTCGTCCGTGATGTTCATCGCGGCCATGACGGCCAGTTTGTAGGAGTCGACAATCTTGGAATCCTGCTTTATCTCGCGCATTTTTTCTTCCACGAACTGCGCGAGACGGTTGACGTAGAGCTCATCACCCGGATTGGCTTCCACCGGGTATTCATGGCCCATGATCTGTACGTACATGACGTTTTTCATGAATGCCTCATCGCGTTGACGCTGGCCAGCGCCCGCTCCACGCGCTGCGCGACCGCATCGTGCTTCTTGCGAAGCTGTTCGAAATCGGCCATTGCGCGCTGGGCTTTGTGATTTTCGCTGGTCAGCATGGAAACGTGGGATTTAAGGGAATCGCGCTCGGTTTTGAGGTGGAGATTTTCTTTGCGCAAGGTACCGAGCACTTCAGCGACTTTTTTTATTTTTCCTTCAAGCTCTTCGGTTTTGCTCACGCCGTGATCATACTACTTGAGAAAAGGCGGAGCAACCAAACGACGGAGCGGCTATACAGCAGAGCGGCGTGAGGCAGAGCGTCAAACAGCGGATCAAAAGAAAGCTTGGTGATGAATAAAATTGAGCCATTTTCATCCAAGGATGTAGGAGGTCTCAATCATGTCCTTAAAGGCTGGTCAATTGTGGGTTGTTCGAACGGCAGAATAACTTTGTGATTTGGTGCGGAAAGATGTTCATTGTTGGATTTCTGAAAATATAATAGAAACAAGACGTGGGGCTCCCAGAGTTCCCAGAAAAAGTTCCCGAAGTTCCCTT
>JANLWZ010000173.1:0-2274 GCA_031364865.1 Elusimicrobiota bacterium | reverse complement strand
TTTGGAGCACCTGAGGGTATCCACGTTTTGCCATGGACATCGCGATGGTGCCTTCATAAGACGCGAGGAGCTGCTCCACCTGCGCCTGTGACACGCCGAGCTCTTTAGCAAGCTTTGCGGCAAGATCCTGCACGCTGTCTGATTGGAAAGCGGCAGGCTTAAAAATGTCCACAACGCTATCCTTCAATTGACTGATGCCATTTTTTTCGACAAAGAGCGCGCCGGTGGCACTGCCCGCAGCGAGCTGAGGACTGACGGCTTCAGCGATTCGCGACACGGCCTGCTCGCCCATGCTGAGTCCGACAGCCTTGGTCGTTTGGGCCAAGGTAACCGATATGTTCTGGACTTCTGTCACATCTTTATTCGCGTGGCCAATTTCATGCTTCACCACGTGCATGGCTTGAATAAGTTTGAGCTGCTCGTCGCTTCCCTCTTTGACTTTTGCACGGTTGGCAGCCTGAAGCGCCTGGAAGCGGCTGTTCGCCATACGAATGACAGCCGTTTGTCCGTCTTCGGAGAGTTGAAAATCACCTTCGCCGCCGGTCGTTAAAATAACGTCTCTATCGCCCATAGCCTGAATCACAATATTTTTGGGTCGTACCGCATTCTTGAACTCGGCCATGCTGTTATTGATGAGCGAAGCAATGAAATTTTCGCTTGTGTCGCCGGACACGCCGTATTCGCCGGCGTCATTGGCTTCAAGTATTAATTCGTCTTGGCCCTCATTGGAGAAATCAAGGCCCACTTTGGCCATTTGTTCGATCGCATCGTTTCGTTTTGAATCATCATTCGCCATGGCATCCAGCGCTGCTTTAATTTTTGGATAACCATTCACAAATTGTTCCGGCTTTTTAGCACCTGGCGCTTCGGGAGGAATGCCGTTGAAGGTAGCGGACGTTTTGCTGCTGCTCGGACGTCGGCCAGCGGCTAGGTTTTCAATGTCCTTACCGAGTTCCTGAGCGTTGACATGCTCATCGCCCATGCGCTTCACGTAGTTGAGCTGCTCGAACGTCGTGATGTCACGGGAGACATTGGGATGCAGCACAAGATAGGGAACATTGCGGTTCTGAAGATAACTGGCAATCGATTCCGCATGAAAGCCGCCGACTACGAGGATTCCGGTGGCGTCGCTTCCAAAAGATTCCAGAGATTTCAGCGAATTCTCGACGAGGCTCTGATCACGCATGATGGCGAACGGATAAAACTCGAGGCTCTGGCGAATAACGTTCTTCGCATCGACATTGGCGACCGGCTGATCTTTGAGGAGCAATTCAGCAATGGACTCTAGCTCGGCAATCCGCGAGAGCGCAAGGGTGACTTCCGCCGGCGTCAGCTGATTGGCCACAAGCCGCTTTAAGAGATCCAGGTCGGCTGTGACTTTCGAGAGATTCGTGCGGACCGCCGCTTCATTGGGAAGCTTTTCCCGAAGGAACGCTGTCCATGGAGCGCGGCCGGAAAGCATCAAAGAGACTTCCTTGTAGACGTTGGCGAAGGCAATCTCGACCTCTGCGGGATCTGCACTGGAGAGGTTTTTTAATACTGCAACATAGCGATTAGCGATGTGGAAACGATCGGCATAACGAACCAGCGTCCGGGCATACTTCTCGGCGCTTAAGCTGCCTTCGTTGTAGCGGTTACGCTTGGCCTGAAGCTTGCGGCTTGCGCTGCCTTCCACCTTTTCCTGCATGAGCTGGATCGCCGCTTCCTGATATTTGAGAGCTTCCAGCATTTGCTTGCGAGCAGGATAAGACTTGGCGAATATTTCTTTGTTGGCAATATATTCATCCTTATTTTCGACACCAATCAATGTCACCTGGTTCGAACCGGCCACCTTTTCAGAGTAAGCCTGGGCGGCTCCGAGCTCTGCTTTATAAAGGTAGTACTCATTCATGAAGCTACGCACATTCTGATTAGAGAAACCGCGAAGTGGCTCTTCCAGATTGGCGTTCCATCCGCCTTCTACGAAAATAGGGAGTTTTTTGGAGCTATCCCCGCGCAAGCTGGGAACGAGCTTTTCCAAAATACCTACGATGTTCTTTTGAACACCCACATGCGCGTGTAAATCGGCGATGACCACCAGGCGGGGCTTTGCTTCATTGCGAGGGGCAAAAGAGGAGGCGACATATCCGAGCTGTTCGGCCGGAGCGAGGCGTGACGCGAAGGACGCCATAACGCCTACTGGACCACTGGCCATCGCAGGCAACGGCATGCCTGACAACAGCAGCGAATGAACCAAGATTAACGACAAAGCCTTTGTTTTATATCCAGTCTTCA
>JANLWZ010000171.1:0-6576 GCA_031364865.1 Elusimicrobiota bacterium | reverse complement strand
TGGTCTGGGTTCCGGCGATGAAGTCCTTGTGCCATCCTAATCCTTTCTTGCGACCGCCAATGCCGTCCATTACGTAGGCGCTAAAGCGGTCTTTGTTGATTCTCTTGCCGATGGCTTCAACATGGATGTCGCTGATGCCATGCGAAAAATAACGCCGCGCACCAAAGCCATCGTGCCGGTACATTTTGCAGGAGAACCGGTGGATTTGACGGCGGTCCACGCCCTGGCCAAGGAGCATAAGCTCCTCGTGATTGAAGATGCGGCGCACGCCCTGGGAGCTCGCTATCAGAACCGGCCCATCGGCGCACTCTCGGACATGACGATTTTCAGTTTTCATCCGGTCAAACAGATCACCACCGGCGAAGGCGGCATGGTGACAACGCCGCGCGAAGATCTCGCGAAGCGCCTCAGGCAGTTCCGGCATCACGGTATTTCCATGGACGTCAATGAGCGCGATCAGAAGCAGCAATGGCATTACGACATGACAGCCCTAGGCTTTAACTACAGATTGACAGATATTCAGTGCGCTCTGGGGATTACTCAGCTGAAGAAGAGCGAACGGTTTTTAAAGGAGCGCGAGCGGGTGGTTGCCGCATACGATTCGTCTTTTCGCCAATTGCCCTTCTTAGCGATACCCCCGCACGCAAGGTCCGGAGACAGGCACGCCTGGCACCTCTACATCGTGCGGCTCGATACGCAGGCTCTGAAGCAATCACGTGATGAGGTCTTTCAGCATCTTCGCGCTCAGCAGATCGGCGCTCATGTGCATTACCGGCCGATTCATTTACACACGTTTTATTCGAAACAAGGATGGAAAGAGGGAGATTGCCCGCAGATTGAGCGGACCTTCTCTCGCATGTTGACGCTGCCGTGCTTCCCTGCCATGACGCCCGAAATGGTGTCGCGTGTCACGGGAGCCATCAGCGCACTGCCCAACGCCTTGATCCAAGGAGGAAGTCATGCCCATTGATGGAAAAACGATACTCGTCACCGGAGGGACCGGATCCTTCGGCCGCAAGTTCATTGAAACGCTCATGCGAAACCATAAGCCAAAGAAAGTCATCGTCTTCAGCCGCGATGAACTTAAACAGTTTGATATGAAGCAACATTACGGAGCGACCGATGAGAACCATCCTGTGCTTCGCTTCTTCTTAGGCGATGTCCGTGATGAAGCCCGCCTTCGAAGAGCCTTCCATGGCGTCGATATCGTGATCCACGCGGCGGCTCTCAAACAGGTGCCGACTCTGGAATACAACCCGTTTGAGGCAATCAAAACAAACATTCTGGGTGCGGAAAATATCATCAGCGCCGCTATCGATCAGAACGTCCAGAAGGTGGTCGCGCTCAGTACGGACAAAGCGGTCAACCCGATCAATCTCTACGGCGCTACGAAACTCTGCGCCGAGAAGCTCTTCGTCGCCGGCAACACCTATGCGGGCACCCAACCCACGCGTTTCAGCGTGGTGCGCTACGGCAATGTCGTAGGCAGCCGCGGCAGCGTCATTCCATTCTTTCTGAAACAACGCGCCACCGGTGTGCTGCCCATCACGGATGATCGCATGACACGTTTCTGGATCACGCTGGAACAAGCTGTCCAGGTCGTATTGCGCTCCATTGATCTCATGCAGGGTGGGGAGATCTTTGTTCCCAAGATCCCGAGCATGAAGATCATGGATCTCGCGCGCGTGATCGGCCCGGAATGTGAGCTCAAAGTCACTGGTATTCGTCCGGGAGAAAAACTGCACGAGGTGCTTCTGACCGAAGACGAGTCGCGGCACGCGCTCGATACCGAACACTTCTATGTGGTGCAGCCTGACCACGCCTTCTGGGCAAAGAACGGAAGCGCGGAGAAGATCAAATCTAAACCGTTAGCTACGAACTTCCACTATGCAAGCAACAACAATACGGAGTGGTTGACGGATGAGCAGCTGCGGGAATTCGTGGATTCCTCCACCGGCCAGCCGGCAAATAAGGTGCCTCTGACAATCTAATGAAATCCGAGTCCCCTACAGAGTCGGCCACTTTCACCAAGTCGCAAGAGCTCGCCGATCGCGCGGCTCGCGTGATTCCTGGTTCGAGCCAGACCTTCAGCAAAGCGCGCACACAGTATCCTGAAGGAGCGTCGCCTCTGTTCCTTGAGCGCGGCAAAGGCAGTCACGTCTGGGATGTCGATGGGCATGAATACATCGATTATGCGATGGCGCTTTGTCCTGCCGTGCTGGGGTACAACCACCCCAAAGTTCAGGAAGCCGTTTCGAAGCAGCTGGCCGATGGTCCGTTGTTCTCCCTGCCCCATCCCTTGGAAGTGCTGGCCGCTGAGCAGCTCACCGAAATCATTCCCTGTGCGGAGATGGTGCGCTTTGCGAAGAACGGTTCCGATGCTACGAGCGGCGCCGTCCGCGTCGCACGCGCTTACACGAATCGCGAACTGATCGCCTGCTGCGGCTATCACGGCTGGAATGACTGGTATATCGGCACGACGACCCGGGCCGGAGGCGTTCCGAAAGGCGTCCGCGAACAAACCAAAACCTTCCGCTACAACGACATTGCAAACCTCGAAACGCTGCTTAAGTCACATCCTGGACAATTTGCCGCGGTCATCATGGAACCCATGGGACTCGATTTGCCGCAGGAAGGATATCTACAGAAAGTCATCGATCTTGCACATCAACATGGCGCGCTCGTCATCTTCGATGAGATCGTGACCGGTTTTCGCTGGAGTCTCGGTGGCGCACAGGAATACTTCAACGTCACACCGGATATGGCCTGCTTCGGCAAAGCGATGTCGAATGGCTACCCGCTTTCCTGCGTTGTGGGTAAACGCGAGTACATGAAAGTCTTCGACGAAATCTTTTTTTCCTTCACTTATGGCGGGGAGACTTTGTCACTGGCCGCTCATATGGCGACGGTCGCCGTGATGAAGAAAGAGCCGGTCTTTGAACAGATTTGGAAGCAGGGAGCCAAGCTGTTGAATGGCTTTAACAAGATATCCAGCGATGCGGGCCTGTTGGGACTGGTCAAAGCCCACGGGATCGGCGCACGGCACGTCCTGGAATTTCTCGATAAGGACAAAGAGCCGAACTGGGAAGCCAAGTCCCTCTTCCAGCAGGAAGTCATCAAGTGCGGCGTGCTCTACGGACCCGGCAATAACATTTCCTACGCGCATACCGATCAAGACATCCTGAAGACGCTCGACGCCTATGCGTCGGCCTTTAAAGTTTTAAAACCTGCCTACGATAACGGCGACTTCAAGCGTTACCTCGTTGGGAAGACTGTCATTCCCGTTTTCCGTAAAGCGTAAGCCTCGAAAGGACAGCTATGCCACCTGAAATCATCGCTGAAGCAGCACAAGGGTATGAAGGCAAGCCCGACATCGCTCAGAAGCTAGTAGAGGCGGCGGTCGCTTCGAAAGCTGATGCCGTGAAGATGCAGCTCGTCTACGCGGATGAGCTGGCGACGCCCGATTATCAATATTACGACCTCTTCAAAAAGCTCGAGATGAGTGATGACACATGGGCTTCTCTGATCAAAACGGCCCATGACGGCGGTCTGCGATTTGTCTTCGATATTTTTGGTCTGCATAGCCTGCACGTGTCGCTCAAGATCAAAGCCGATGCCGTTAAAGTCCATTCGACGGACTTTCTAAATCATGCGCTTCTGAAGCGGGCATTTAAAGAAGCGCCGTTTGTGTACGTGTCCTTAGGCGGCATCACCTTGAAGGAACTCAAAGCCTTCATCCAAAGACACAAGCTTACGTCCAAGAGCAAAGTCTGCTTTCTGTATGGTTTTCAGGGAGACCCTACACCGCTCGCATCCAACCAGCTCATGCGGCTTAAAGCCTGGAAGGAACAATTCCCCGGCTTTCGATTCGGCTTTATGGATCATGCTGAAGGGACAACGCCCGAGGCGATGACCCTTTCGCTTCTAGCGCTTCCTCTGGGCGTCAATACGATCGAAAAACACATCACGCTGGACCGTGCGTTGAAGCTGGAAGACTACATCTCAGCGCTCACCCCTGAAGAATTTAAAGCATTTGTGAGTCAGATTCGCTCCTTGCATCAAGCGCTTGGAGAAGCCAGCCTCGCTATCAGCAAAGAAGAACAAAGTTATCGCTCGAAAGTCATAAAAGTGGTCGTCGCTACGCGCGAGCTTCGATCCGGAGACAAAATCGATCTCGACAGAGTCGCGCTGAAACGATCCTCGAAGCCGCTTCAGAAGGGTTCGGTATATACACTCGAAGACGTCCTGAACAAAGTGATCAAGTCACCGCTCAGAGCGCATGAGCCCCTACTTAAGGAGATGGTGAAATGAAGCGCAAATTGGTTGCCGCTCTCGCCTGCCGCGCGCAAGGCAGCCGTCTTTATGGAAAACCACTTCAGAATCTTGATATCGAAAAAGGGATCACCATCCTCGATCACATGATCAGTCTGATTGAAACGCTTCCCGAAATCGAAGCCATCGTGCTTGGCATATCGGAAGGGGTGGCGAATCTTCCTTTTGTCGAACTGGCGAAGAAACGCGGCGTGGGTCACATTCTTGGCAGCGAGCGGGATGTTCTCAAACGCCTGATCGATTGTGGGAAAGCCGGCCGCGCGACGGATATCTTCCGTGTCACCACCGAATCACCTTATTTCTATTACGAGATGCTGCCGGAAGCCTGGAAACGCCATGTTGACTCAGGCAACGATGTCACGACGCTTGACGGCCTACCGGAAGGCTGCCATTTTGAGATTTACACGCAGGACTCACTCGATCAATCGCATGCCAAGGGCAATGAGCGCCACCGCTCGGAGCTCTGCAGTCTTTATATCCGTGAACATATTCAGGATTTCCGCGTAGATGTCCTGCCCATACCGGCTGAGGTGGAACGTCTTGGGGACTTGCGTCTTACGGTCGATTATCCCGAGGATCTCGTCGTTTGCCGCGGCGTGTACCAGGCTCTCAAAGCAAAAGCACCACGATTTCCACTGAAAGACATCATCCGCGTGCTTGATCAGCAGCCGCAGCTCAAAGATCTTGTGAAAGCCTACGCGTCAGACGCACGCCTATGGCCAGCCGTCGCTCCTCTGAAGAAATGAAGCATGTCGCGATACGCACCGATGCCTCTCTCCGTATTGGCACCGGACATGTCATGCGCTGTCTGGCGCTCGCGAGCGCGCAGAAAGAAAGAGGCACTCATGTCACATTTCTCAGCCGCGAACATCAGGGCCACTTGATCCCGCAGATACAAGCAGCAGGTTTTGACATCATCTCTCTTTCCAAACCATCATCCGCACTTCCTCCGGCGGATGCGGCGTACACCGAATGGCTGGGCACTTCCTGGCAGGAGGACGCCAAAGAATCCCTCGACGCTTTAAAAAAACATGCCTTGGATTGGATGATCGTGGATCACTATGCGATCGATAAGCGCTGGGAGAGTCAGATCGCTGAACAAATTCCGCATGTCCTAGCCATTGATGACCTGGCGAACAGGGAACATGACTGCAAGATCCTCGTGGACACCGGCTTTCATGCCAACAGTGCATTGCGCTACCAAAAGCTTGTGCCGACGAACTGCAAAGTCCTCTATGGGCCTCGCTATCTCTTCTTGCGAGATGAATTTATTGCCGCGCTCAAAAAGCGCAAGGCTAGACAAGCTCCTGTGAAGCAGCTTCTTGTTTTCTTTGGCGGTGCCGACCCTGAGAATCTGACAGGACGATTACTGAACGTCCTCGAGAAGAAAGTCTTCCGCTCTTGGTCGCTGGCTGTTGTAGGCGGTGCTACCAATGTGAGGAATAAAGAACATCGCGATCGGATTTCTTCCTGGGAAAAGGCCGTGTTTTACGATAAAAGCGAGCGCATGGCGGAACTTATCCAAGATTCCACGCTCGCTTTTGGCGGAGGTGGCGTCGGCGCTTGGGAGCGCGCGCTGCTGGGATTGCCAACGATCACGGTTCCCTGGGCGAACAATCAGCGGGAAGTCACACATCCTCTCGCGCGCGCCGGTGCCATCGATCTGGTGGAGCCAGACATGGCCACCGAACAGCACTTCTCTTCACGACTCGAACGATATTTATCGCATCCGGAAGAGCTGGAAACCATGAGCCAGCGCGCCTTGAAGTTCACCTCGGATGTCGATGGTCTCGGCCGAGAGGCCGTCATTGATCAAATGCTCGGGGTCGCTGCATGACACGTTACAGCTTGCGAGCGGTAAAGCCGAGCGATCGAGAGCTTCTGCTTAAGTGGCGCAATTCAAAGCGCGTCCGATCGGTCATGTTCACAGACCGGCTCATCTCGAAACGCGAGCACGAAACCTGGTTTTCGAAACTTCGCAATCGTGAGGATGCCGTCTACCGAATCTTTCAAATAGATGGAAAACCCGCAGGCCTTGTCTCTTTCACAGGCATCAAGCCCACTAGCGGCGAATGTACATGGGGTTTTTATCTTGGAAACGCACGATTACCAAACGGCACGGGCTCCCGCATGTGTTCCCTCGCTCTTCAGGAAGCATTTCAACGACTCGGCATCAAACGAGTTCGCGGGGAGTCGTTTTCTTCTAACAAACGAGCCATCGCTGTCCATGAGCAGCTTGGTTTT
>JANLWZ010000121.1:0-9227 GCA_031364865.1 Elusimicrobiota bacterium | reverse complement strand
GGGCAGACCTTGGCGCAGGCCGAGCAGCCTGTGCAGCGATCGTTTTTAACGTAAATGCGATTAGGCATGGGGGCTAAATCACTTTCAATTCGAGAAGGCGAGCCACTAGTTTCTTGGCTTTTTCTTCTGCAGTAGCGCCTTCGATTCGTTCTCCGCCTTTGCGAGGCGGCGGATTAAAACTTTTCGCAACGATGGTCGGCGAGCCAGAAAGACCGATGTTGGCCTTGTCCGCGCCAATGGCGGCAGCGTCCCACTTGGGAATCACCACTTTTTTCGCATTGAGCTTCCCTTTCAGGGAAGGCAAGCGAGGCTCATTGATTTCTTTCAGCACGGAAATTACGCAGGGCGTCGGCAGCTCTAAAATATCGTAGCCGTCTTCCATCATACGGCGGACGGTGAGAGAGCCTTCTTTGACTTCCTCCACCTTGCCTACATAGGCGCAGTTCGGGACTTCGAGCCATGCCGCAATTCCTGGACCTACATGGCCCGTATCGCCGTCGTTGGTCTGCTTGCCGCAGAGAATCACATCAAAAGGTTTTTTTTCTTTGCCGATTTTTCGGATAGCCATCTGGAGTGTGTAAGACGTGGCCCAAGTATCGGCGCCGGCAAAAGCGCGGTCGGTCACGTGAAAGGCGTCATCACAGCCGCGGGCGATCGCATCGCGCAGCGCCTCTTCAGCCTGCGGTGGACCCATGGTCACCACGGAAATCGTCGAGCCAGGCAGCTTTTCTTTGATCCGAACGGCTTCCTCAATGGCGTATTCGTCGAAAGGATTGATGGCAGCAGCCATCCCTTCGCGCTTTAACGTGCCCGTTTTTGGATCAATTTGGATGTTGGCGGTGGCCGGGGTCTGCTTGATACAAACGACTAAATGCACTTTATTTTTTACCGAGTCCCGTCTGCGCGGCTTCTTTGATCATGGCCATGGCGATTTCATTTCGTTGAATTTCGTTCGTCCCTTCATAGATCTGCGTAATTTTGGCGTCCCGCATAAATTTTTCAACGGGGAAGTCGTGCATGTAGCCGATGCCGCCGCACATCTGCACGGCTTCCGTCGTCACGCGCATGGCGACATCGGAACAGAAACATTTCACCATGGCGGATTCCTTGGTGTAGCGCTTCTTCCCTGCGCCACGAACCATGGCTCGGGTGACCGCATAGAGGAGAGCCCGCGACGCTTCAATTTCCATCGCCATATTGGCGAGCTTATGCTGCATCGCCTGAAAACTGATGACCGGTTGACCGAATTGCCGGCGCACGCGAGCGTAAGCAAAAGCTTCTTCCATGGCGCCGGTCGCAATACCGAGTGCCTGTGCGGCGACGCCGGGTCGCGAGATATCAAACGTGCTCTGAGCAATTAAGAGACCGCGCCCTTCGCCGCCGATTAAATTTTCTTTGGGAATCCTGCAATTGTTGAATTCGAGCTGATAGGTCCAGTTGGCCCGGATTCCCATCTTTTCTTCTTTTCTGCCGAATTCAAATCCCGGAGTTCCCTTTTCGACGACAAAACAGGAGACGCCGCGGGCACCACGCGCTGGGTTGGTGGTGAAGAAGAGAGAATATATTTCAGCCGCCTTGCCATTGGAGCAGAAGCACTTGGTGCCATTGAGAACATAATGATCGCCATCCAGCACCGCGGTCGCTTTAGCGGCCGTCGCATCCGAACCCGCTTCGGGTTCCGTAATCGTGAAGGCCCCCAATCGTTTTCCGGAAGCCAGGTCCGGCAAATATTTCTTTTTCTGTTCATCATTTCCATAAAGCAAAATCGGAAAAGCGCCAAGCGCGCTCGCCGCCACCACCAAGGCAATGCCACCACAGGCTTTGGACAGCTCCTCCACGACCAGAACGAGTTCCATGGCTCCGCCGCCTAGTCCGCCGTACTCCTGCGGGAGGTAGACGCCAAAAAGATCAGCCTTGCGCAGCTCTTCGACGATTTCCCAGGGATATTCCTCGGTTTTGTCGTAGTGCTCGCGGACTTTTTTGATCTTCTGCTGAGCAATAGCACGTGCTGTTTCGACAATCGCCTGCTGCTCTTCTGTCAGTTCATAGTCCATAGCATTCCTCTATCAGTCTTCCTTGATGCGCTTGAGAGCATTGCGGGCGGCTGCCTGTTCGGCTTCTTTTTTGCTCTTGCCGGAGCCTTCGCCGAGAATATCACTGCCCAGGGAGACGGCCATTTCGAAGGTTTTGGCGTGGTCGGGACCAAAACTGCGGCTCACCGTGTAGCTGGGAGGGATTTTATATTTTTTCTGCGCCCATTCCTGCAGACGGCTCTTGTAATCCGTCGTCACAAGGCGTTTGCGCTTGCTTAAAAGTTTGTCGATGAACGTCTGCGTCTTTTCGAATCCTGCCTCCAGATACATCGCGCCCAAGACCGCTTCCATAGCGTTGCCCACGATCGAGTCGCGATCCCGGCCTCCGGTCGCGTTTTCCCCTTCGCTCAAGCGAAGGTACTGCCCGAGTTTGATCTGCTTGCCCCAAGCCGTGAGGCTGGGACGCGAGACCAGCATCGATTTCAGCTGAGAGAGTCGTCCTTCATCGACAGCGGGGTAACGAGCGAACAGGTAATGAGCCACGGCCGCAGACAAGATGCTGTCACCCAGAAATTCCAGCCGTTCATTGAAGGTGACCGAGCCGGCGCCACGTTCCATCGCATAAGACTTATGCGTCAGAGCTTCTTCTAAGAGAGCCGTGTTTTTGAACTTTACACCTAAAATCTTTTCGAGCTTATCGGAGCCGGAGGCGCTACGCGTCATACTTCTTCACAACGAGTACGGCGTTATGCCCACCAAACCCCAGCGAGTTCGAAAGCGCCGCGTCGATCTCCATGGGCCTGGCTTTGTTTGGAATGTAATCGAGGTCGCATTCCGGATCGGGCGTCGTGTAGTTGATCGTGGGATGCGCAAGCTTATGCTGCATGCAGAGGATCGTGGCGATCAATTCAACGACACCCGCCGCACCGAGCAAATGCCCGGTCATCGATTTGGTCGAGGAAATCGCAATTTTCCGTGCATGATCGCCAAAGACTGCCTTCAGGGCTTTGGTTTCGGTTTTGTCGTTGAGGGACGTGGACGTACCGTGCGCGTTAACGTACTGGATTTTCTCCGGTGGAAGCTCAGCATCTTTAAGAGCGCGCCGCATCGCCTCAATCGCCGACGTCGCTTCAGGATTGGGCGCTGTGATGTGATAGGCATCATCGGTCGCGCCGTAACCTGCAAGTTCTGCATAAATTTTTGCGCCGCGCTTTTGGGCATGCTCCAGCGTTTCCAACACGATAATACCGGCGCCTTCGCCCATCACAAATCCGTCGCGATCCTTATCGAAGGGCCGGGAAGCACGTTCCGGATCATCGTTCCGTGTAGAGAGTGTGCGCGCCGAACAGAATCCCGCAAATCCGAGCTGAGTGATCGCGGCTTCCGTACCGCCTGTCACAATGACATCGGCATCGCCATAACGCAACGCGCGCAGCGAATCACCAATCGCATGATTGGATGTCGCGCAGGCACTGGAGACCGCGTAGTTAAGTCCGGTAAAACCCCAACGAATGGCGATTTCGCCTGGTGCAATATTGGAAATGAGTCTAGGAATGAGAAAAGGGCTGACGCGGCGCGCGCCCTTCTGGCGCAGGACGTCGTGTTCTTCTTCGATGGTGGAGAGTCCACCAATGCCGGAGCCGACAATCACACCGATACGATCGGGTTCGGGCTGCGGAGTATCCAGGCCAGCGTCAAGGATGGCCATGTGCGCTGCCGCAAGCGCAAACTGCGTAAAACGGTCCATGCGGCGGATCGTCTTTTTATCGATGTACTTTTCGGGCTCAAAGCCCTTCACTTCCGCATCGATCTTGCACGTGTAATCCGTCGTATCAAAGAACGTGAGCTTCCCCACTCCAGAACGACCGTTCTTGAGGGAATCCCAGAATGCTTCGATACCAATACCGATGGGGGTCACGGCCCCCATGCCGGTAATCACAACACGTTTTTTCATTTCGAATTTGAACGATTGCACCTGGCTCTAGCCAGGTGCTCGATAGGTAAGGTTTGGTCGGCTTACTTCTTCATGTGGGCTTTGATATAGTCAACAGCCTGACCAACGGCTTGAATCTTTTCGGCTTCTTCGTCAGGAATTTCAATATCAAATTCTTCTTCCAGCGCCATCACGAGCTCGACCGTATCGAGAGAATCTGCACCAAGGTCATTGACGAACGATGCCTGAATCGTTACTTCAGCGGCATCAACACCTAGTTGTTCGACAATAATCTCTTTTACGCGTGCCTCAACATCTTGGACTTGTGCCATACAAACCCTCCTCAGTTAGATATACATCCCACCGTTTACGGACACCACGTGTCCTGTTATATAGGAAGACTCTTCGGAACAGAGAAACAAAGCTACTTTGGCGATATCTTCCGGTTCGCCCAGCCGCCCTAAAGGAATCAACTCCAGCAACTTCTTCTTTTGTTCCTCATTCAGTGCGTCCGTCATCCGAGTCCGGATGAAACCCGGCGCGATGGCGTTAACCAGAATGTTGCGGGAAGAGAACTCTCTGGCGCAGGTCTTGGTCAAGCTGATCACGCCACCCTTAGAAGCGGAGTAATTCGCTTGTCCTGCATTTCCCATCTGCCCTACTACGGAAGCGATGTTCACGATGCGCCCTTGTCTGGCCTTCATCATGGGTCGGATCGCTGCCTTGGTACAGTTAAAGACCCCTTTTAAATTAACAGCGATGACGGAATCCCACTCATCATCGCTCATTCGCATCAATAAATTGTCGCGTGTAATGCCCGCGTTGTTGATGAGTATATCTATTCGACTAAACTTGTCAAGCGAGGCTTCCACGAGCTTTTCACAGTCGGCAAGCTGTGAAACATTCCCTTTAACACCGATCGTTTCGACGTTCTTTTCCTTGCCGATTTGCGCGGCGGTGGCCTGAACTTTGACCTCATCGATGTCCGAAAGAACGAGTTTAGCGCCTTCGGAAGCAAAAAGTGTGGCAATCGCCTGGCCGATGCCCTGCGCGCCGCCCGTGATGACCGCTACTTTGTCCTTGAGTCTCACCTTTGCCTCCTATTTTTTATGGGTGCAATGGCCACCGGCAATTCGGCTCGCTCTTCAAGCGAGCCGTGCCGGAGGTACTGTCCCCTTTCGTGCTGTGGCTAAAGCCTGCCTGGTTTCTTCGAGCGCTTCGAGTGTTTCGGTGGAATGCAACTCCAGCTGCCGGTCGATCCGCTTCACAAGCCCGGAAAGCACTCGTCCTGATCCGCATTCCACAAAAATGGTGCAGCCTGCGGCTTTGAGCTGTTCAACGCTTCTGACCCATTCTACTGAATGATCGAGCTGTTGGGCTAAAGCGGCCTGAATTTCCGTGCCATTTTGGCGCGGCTGCCCATCGACATTCATCGCGACGGGACAAGACGCGTCTCGAAAAGCGACGCGGCTTAAATTGGCCTTCATGCGTGCCGCGGCTTCGGCCATGAGAGGTGAGTGAAAGGCGCCGGAAACGTTCAGGGGGATGACGCGTTTAGCACCAGACTGCGGTGCCGCCGCGACCAGTGCTTCGACAGCGGTTTTGTCCCCCGCCACGACGATCTGCTCCGGGCTGTTGTAATTGACGGGCACGCAAACGCTCTCTGCGGAAGAGACGGACGCGCAAAGTTTGATCAACGCTTCTCGATCGAGGCCTAACACAGCGGCCATGCCGCCAGGACGTTGGGCTCCTGCCGTAGCCATGAGCTTGCCGCGTTCGCGGACGAGATCCAGACCTTCCGTAAATCCGAAGACGCCGGCGGCCGCCAGCGCCGAGTATTCGCCGATGCTGTGCCCCGCTACGGCATCCGGTGCGATGCCGACAGAACGCAGGACCACGGAAGCCGCATAACCCGCCACGTAGAGCGCGGGCTGCGCGATGTCCGTCTGCTTGAGTTTTTCTTCCGGTCCATTTTTACAGACCTCGAGAAGATCCCATTCCAAGATAAGGCTGGCCTGCTCATAGAGCTTGCTGGCTTCTGGAAAGACGCCGGCGAGAGCGACGCCCATGCCGACGCTCTGCGAACCTTGTCCCGGAAAGAGGAATGCTGTTTTGCTCATTAAAATTGAATGACGGCCGCTCCCCAGGTGAGTCCCGCGCCAAACGCGATCAGTTCGACCAGGTCCCCTTTTCGGACGCGCCCCTGCCGCCGCGCCTCGTCCAGCGCCACGATCGTAGTGGCGGCCGACATATTGCCATATTTGTCGACGTTCACAAAGACGTGTTCGCGGGGAATGTTGACGCGCTGCGCGATCGCTTCGATGATGCGCAGATTCGCCTGATGGGGGATGAGCAGCGCCAAATCGGTATCTTTCTTGCCCGCTAATTTTAGAGCGTTCTCCGCGGCCGAAATCATCTTGTGCACCGCGAGCTTGAAAACTTCTTTACCATCCATATGGATGATCGGCGCCGGCCCGGGCTGGCGCGAGCCGCCGGCGGGAACGTTCAAAATGTCCGTGTGGGTAGCATCGGAGCGCAAATAGGTAGAAAGGATGCCGCCGGCGACCGACTTTTTCTGAAGGACAGCGGCTCCGGCGCCATCGCCAAAGAGAACGCAGGTGTTCCGGTCTTTCCAATCGGTGATGCTCGATAACTTTTCCGCGCCAATGACGAGCGCGGTCTTATAGGAACCGCTTTCCATCATGCCTTTGGCAGCTTCCAGGGCATAAAGAAATCCGCTGCATGCCGCAGACACATCAAAACTGACGGCTTCCTTTACACCAAGCGCTTTCTGAACGAAACACGCTGTCGAAGGAAATAACATATCGGGCGTGGCTGTTGCCACGACGATGAGCTCCACCGCATCCGCCTTGATACCGGCATTCTCAATCGCCCGCCTGGCCGCTTCAATAGCCAGATCGGAAGCCGCTTCATCTTTGGCGGCGACATGGCGCTCTTTGATGCCGGTGCGGGTCGTAATCCACTCATCCGTCGTGTCCACCATTTTTTCCAAATCGAAGTTGGTCAGCACCTTGTGGGGCAGGTAAGCGCCAGTACCGATGATGTGAACATGGGTGCGGGAAGTCATGCGCTTAAACGGTGAGATGAACCTTGGGGCGTTCGTCGGATGGAGAGTTGTCGGAATGATGCTTAAGGAGTTCGTCCTGGATGAGATGATTGACGTCCGATTTCACAAATTGGCCGGCGACGCGTAGCGCGTTGAAGATCGCCTTCTTGTTCGATTTGCCATGACAGATGATGCAGACGCCATTGACGCCCAGAAGCGGCGCTCCGCCGTACTCGGCATAATCGATTTTCTTTTTGAGGCCGCCGAACGCGCCCCTCATAAAAAGAGCACCCAGCATCGCTAAAGGCCGAGTCTTAATTTCTGCCTTCATGAGCGCGACCAGAGATTCGGCGAGACCTTCCGCGAGCTTCAGCACAACGTTCCCAACAAAGCCATCGCACACCACGACGTCCGCTGTTCCTTTAGGAATGTCGCGGCCTTCGACATTGCCAATAAAATTCGTGACATGTGTTTTCATAAGTTCCGCGGAAGCGAGTGACAATTCATTTCCTTTGGTGGACTCTTCGCCGATGGAAAGTATGCCGACTTTGGGATTCGCCCGATCAAACACCGCCTTCATCACCTGACGGCCCATAATGGCGAATTGCAGAAGATGTTTTGGTTTGCAATCCACATTGGCGCCTGCATCGGCAAGGACGCAAAAACCTTTAAGCGTGGGAAGAAATGTGGTGATGGCCGGGCGGGAGACATGCGGCAAACGCTTTAAATGCCAGAGTGCCGCCGCCATCGTGGCTCCAGAGTTGCCGGCGGAGACCACGGCATCCGCCTGCTTTTCCGCGACGAGCTTCGCCGCGACCATAATAGAGGAGTTGGGTTTTTGACGGCAGGCCTGCGCCGGACTGTCTTCCATCGTCACGATGGAATCGCAGGGAACGACACGAACAGGAAGATCTTTGGCTTTTAACCGGAGGAGTTCTTTTTCCAGAACATCGGGAAAACCGACAAGAATGATTTCGTGGCCGAACTTACGGCTGGCTTCTACCGCTCCCTCTACATTGGGAATGGGGCCATTGTCTCCCCCCATGGCGTCAACGGCAATGCGAATCCGCTGCGTCACAGGACTTTATTTACCTTCTTCGCCCTTTTTTTTCTTTTCGGCAACGGCTACGACGAGCTGGCCTTTGTAGAAGCCGCAGCCCGGGCAGACGCGGTGAGGAATGTGAAGTGTTCCGCATTGCGCACACTTGGAGAATCCCGGAAGCTCAAGACGCTTCCAGTTGGCTCGGCGTGAATCGCGACGTGATGCGGTGTGATGCTTTTTTGGATTTGCCATGGTTAATCCCTCTTACAGTCGTTATCGTTATACGTATAGATTTCTTCGGGTTTGAAGAAAAAATTGATTTCGCGCAGCGCGGAGGTCAGTGAGTCCGAACCGTGCACCGCATTGTAGCGATTATCCGTTCCGTAATGCCTGCGGATGGTTCCTATAGCGGCCTCGGTGGAATTGGTCGCCCCCATCACGGAACGTGCCACCGCAATCGCATTTTCGCCTTCCCAGACCATCGCCACAATAGGAGCGGACGTCATGAATTTGATCAGCGGCCCGTAGAACGGTTTCCCCAGATGCTCTTTATAAAACTCTTCGGCTTGCTTTGCGGAAAGACGCAGCATCTTCATCGCCCGCAAGACGAGTCCCACCTGTTCGAACTTCGTCGTCACAGCGCCTACGACGTGCTTGCAGACGGTATCCGGTTTGGCGAGGATCAGCGTTCGCTGCATCAGCGTGCGGCTGGGATCTTGCCCAGCTTTTCGATGATGGCGTCGCCCATCTCGCGCGTACCGGCTTTGCCGCCTAAATCGTACGTGACGTTCTTCCCCTCGCGAATCACATCCGCTGTGGCTTTCTCCAGCCGCTGAGCGGCAGCCGCTTCACCGAGATGATCAAGCATGAGCTTGGCCGATAGCAACACCGCCGTAGGATTCACCTTATTTTGGCCGGCGTACTTCGGCGCAGAACCATGCACGGCTTCAAAGAGCGCTCCGTGGTCGCCCATGTTGGCGCCGGGCGCAATGCCCAGGCCGCCGATCAAGCCCGCGCAAAGATCCGACAGGATATCGCCGTAAAGATTGGGAAGACAGATGACATCGTAGAGTTCCGGCTTCTGCACGAGCTGCATGCACATGTTGTCGATGAGCCGCTCTTCGTACTCGATGTTGGGATATTTCTTCGCCA
>JANLWZ010000211.1:0-9856 GCA_031364865.1 Elusimicrobiota bacterium | reverse complement strand
GCCACGGCCAGATCGTGCGTAATCAAAAGGAAGGTCAGACCATACTCTTTGTGCAGACTGCGGAAGAGCTCAAGGATCTGCGCCTGTGTCGTGACGTCCAGCGCCGAAAGGGGTTCATCCGCGATGAGCAGCTGAGGCTTCATGGCCAGCGCACGCGCAATGGCGATTCGCTGGCGCTGGCCACCCGAAAACTGAAAGGGATAATGCGTTAAGGCACTGGCCTCCATGCCAACCGACGCTAGCAGAGCTTCTGGTTTTCCATCGCCAGAAAGCCGCAGCACCTCTGACAACTGTGTTCCTATGGACAACTTGGGATTGAGAGACGCGTAAGGATCCTGAAAAATCATCTGAATCTTCCGGGCTCTGTCCAACCGATTCATGACTCCCAGTGGCTCGCCTTCCCATAAAAGCGTTCCGGAATCAGCGGAATACAGTCCTACGATGAGTTTCGCAAGCGTAGATTTTCCGCAACCGGAGCCCCCCACCAGGGCAAGTTTTTCACTGCGCTCGACGCTTAAGGAGACGTCCTTCAGCGCTTGGACGCTGCCCACCGATTGGCGCAGGGCGCCACCTTCGATAGAGAATGATTTTGAGAGGTTCCGAATTTCCAGCATTACGGCATTATACGGCTTCTGGTTCTTTGGTTGAGGCGGCGTTGATGCCGTAGATAAAGTAAGCGAGGATCAAACCGGCACTGATCAGCCAGCTATAGCGGTTCGTCATGGGGGTAAAGAGCCAGCAAGTCTGAAGGATCATGGCGGGTGTCATGGCGACCATGGCGATACTGAAGAGTTCTCCAAGGTGCAGTTCCGCCTGAAGGATCGAAACAATCGCGAGCCCTAAAAGAGCGATCAGGAAGGCCTGGAAGAGCCGTTTCAGATAGGATGCCAGAAGTATTAAGGGGAAGAGCAGGATCATGCTCCAGCGTCGAATCATCGTAAAGACTTTCTGTTTGAACGCCTTATCAATGATCAAGGGGCTGGCTTTGCTCAGAGATAGATCATGTATCGTGATTTTGCCGCTTTTTTCTCGGACGATCAGTTTATCGCGCGTGAGGAGGATCCGGGCGTTTTGCCCTTCCAGAGTCGTAAATTTGCCGGAAGTATCGATGATGATCCCGAGGGTTTTGTCTTTATCTGAAAAGTTATAGACGTACGGACGATTTTCGGGTGTATAGATCTTTCCCTTTTCAAATCGAATATCGGGGATCTTGGGTGCTACCTCTGTCTCCAGCTTTTGCATGGCCATGCTGAAAAGACGATGGGCTTTGACCATGCCGGGAATCCAACAGACCAACAAGACGAGGCCGAGGTAAAGAAAAGCTTTACCCCGCCACTGACGTACCTGCCGGTACAGCGAGGCTGAATAGAAGGATTGCCAGATAGCGTCGACCATGGATGAGAGAATGGCCTATTTTGGCGAGAAATTCAAGGCAGGCAATGAGTTGAGCAACTCGCGCGTGTAAGGCTGCTTCGGGTGCTGAAAGAGATCGCGCGGAGTTGCCTCTTCCACCAGACGGCCGTCTTTCATCACGACAATTCGCTGCGTGTGCGACGCAACCAACCCTAAGTTATGCGAAATAAACAGCATGGCCATTCCCATTTCCTTTTGAAGCCGGAAAAGAAGCTCAAGGATATCCTTTTGAACAAGCACGTCGAGCGCCGTCGTCGGTTCATCGGCGAGGAGCAGCATCGGACGGCGCAGCAGCGCCATGGCGATGATGACGCGCTGGCGCTGACCGCCGGAAAGCTGGTGCGGGTAAGACGCCAGCACTCTCTTGGGTTCCAGCTGCACGTGCTCCAGGGCTTCGCCCAGTTTTCCGTCATCTGGAATGCCGGTCTCCCGCATTTGCTCTCGCACACGCATGACGGGATTGAGTGACGTAAAAGGATCCTGGAAGATCATGCTGATGCGCTTTCCCCGAATCTGACGCAGCCGTTCCTCCGAAAGCGCCAACAAATCCTCACCATCCAGAAGGATGCGCCCGGAAACGATTCTCCCCTCCTGCTCGCGGATGAGCCGAAGGATCGCGAGTGCCACGGTGCTCTTACCCGAACCGGATTCGCCGACCAGTCCTACCGTTTCACCCGGTCGAATAGACATCGAAAAATCCTGTACCGCTTGAAGGGTTCGGCCTCGGCGGTAATACTCCACGGTAAGATTTTGGATTTCTAACATCAGGTCCTCGGGTCCAGGACGTCGCGCAGACCTTCACCCAGCAGGTTGAAAGCCAAAACGGTCATCAGGATGGCTACGGTTGGGAACACGGATAACCACCATGCCATATGCAGATAGTCGCGCCCGATGGAAAGAATATTTCCCCAGGATGGAGCCGGCGGCTGAACGCCAAGACCGAGGAAGGACAAGGCCGACTCCGTTAATATGGCGCCGGCAACACCCAGCGTCGCGCTCACCAGGACGGGCGCAATAACGTTGGGCAAAAGGTGCACGACGAGGATGCGGCTGGTGGAAATCCCCGAAATCTTGGCGGCTTGAATATATTCACGCTCTTTCAACGAAAGCACTTCGCCGCGCACGAGCCGCGTGAGGCCTGGCCAGGCCGTCAGGCCGATGACTGCCATGACGTTATAGATATTCGGCCCGAGCAGCGCGAGGACAGCGAGGATCAGGAAGATCGTAGGGATTGAGAGCATCATATCGACCACGCGCATAATCAAGGAATCCCATTTTCCGCCAAAGAATCCCGCGAACAGACCCAGTCCGACGCCAATGAAGAGCGCAATACCAACGGCTACAAAACCGACAGACAAAGAAATGCGCGTTCCTATGAGAAGCCTCGAAAAGACATCTCGACCCAGATCATCGGTGCCCATCCAATGTATGAAGGAAGGAGGCTCAAGCCTCGCCAGAAGATTCTGCGCGGACGGGTCCTGCCTGCAGAGCCAGGGCGCAAAAAGCGCTGCAAGTGCCAGAAAGGCAATAATCAGCAGACCGGCCATAGCCAGGCGATTCTCTTTTAATCGATCAAGGTATAAGCGGATCACCCCACCACCTCTTTTTGCGCGTTTCCTCGCGTCTCAAGCGAGGAAAACCTATCCGGCGTAGGCCGGACAGGGATCGCTTGCGATCGCGTAAAAAGAGGTGGTGGGGTCATTTGTACCGGATCCTCGGATCGGCAAAAGCATAAAGCACATCAGCAAGGAAGTTGCCCAGCACCGCGAGCGCGCCGGAAATCACAGTAATAGCCATGATCATGTTGTAGTCGCGCGTCATGATGGCTTCATAACCGAGACGGCCCATGCCAGGATAAGCAAATATTGTTTCGATAATGACACCGCCGCCAATGACATCGGGGAGCATCAAGCCAAAGATGGTGATGAGCGGGATGAGCGCGTTCCGGAGTGCATGCACACCGTAAACGCGCCAAAAACTCAAGCCCTTCGCCTGCGCAGCACGGATATAGTCCTGGTGAATCACCTCAAGCATGCTCGAGCGCATGTAGCGCGAAAGTCCTGCAAGTGAGGTGAGCCCCAGAACGAGAGTAGGCAAGATGAGATGTTTCGCAATGTCCCACCCGTGCGCCCACAAAGACGTGGTTTCCCACCGCATCGAAGAAAAACCGGAGACCGGCAGCCATCCCAGCTTCAGCCCGAAGACAATCATCAGAAGCAAAGCGACGGCATACGTCGGTACCGAAAAACCGATAAAGACAAATACGGTCATCAGGCGGTCGAAGAGGGAGTTTGATTTTATGGCTCCAAAAAATCCTATCGGGATCGCGAGCAGGAACATGAGGCCCATGGAAAGGATATTAAGGAGGAGCGTGGCCGGCAGTCTTTCTTTGATTTTTTCGAAAACAGGCCGATTATCTTTGAACGATGTACCGAAATCGAGATGGATGAGCTTTCCCAACCAGCGCACGTACTGCCGGGAAATAGATTGATCAAGCCCAAGATCTTTTTTGATGCGCTCTTTTGCCTCCGCTGTCATCTTGGGATTGAGATCGGCCATTTGATCGACAGGACCGCCCGGCGCAAGCTGCATGAGGAAGAAGCTGATGAGTGAAATCCCTAGCAACGTCGGAATAATGGCCAATGCACGCCTGAAACAGTAAATAATCATGATGTTAAAACGCCTCTATTTATAGATGCGAATATCAATTTAATATGGTCGTAACTTTCATCCGTTATATTTATACCCACAGGAGGACAAACACATGAAAAAATCATTACTCGTCATTGCCGCACTCGCCCTTATCCAGGGAATCAGCCATGCGAACATCGTTTGGGGAGAGTATAAGCCCAACACGCAGCTGATTATCTGGGGCGAATAACCCCTCGATACAAACGTTTAACTAAATACCCTGCCCTAAAAGGCAGGGTATTTTTTTGCATCAAGGCGTCATGACCGCGTACTTCTGTTTCGACTTGGACACCCACCACTGCCAGAAATTCCATCCTAGTCCCGCGGCAGCCACTTCCGGACCTTCAATACGCTTATGAATCGCCACGAGGTTATCCGGACAATAAAGGAAGATGTAGGGATAATCGGCTGCGATCAACTCATGAATGCGCCAGTAGATTGCCTGCCGCTTCTTTTCACCAAAAGTCTGCCTGCCTTGATCGAGCAAGCGGTCCACCTCCGGATTCGAATAGCCGACTAAATTGTACTGCTCCTCTTTTTGCTGCGAGGAATGCCACATCGCGTAGTTGTCTGGATCCAGACCCAGCGACCAGCCGAGGATCATCGCTTCATAGTCCCGCTTATTGATGAACTGCCGTAGGAACGTAGACCATTCAATGATTTGGATCTTCACGTCCATTCCCACCTGACGCAGCTGCTGCTGAATCACCTGAGCGGCAAGCTCGCGCAGCTTATTGCCTTGATTCGTGATGATCGTGAAAGCAAACGGCTTGCCGTCTTTGTAAAGCATCCCGCCTGGTCCCGGCTTCCATCCTGCCTCAAATAATAATTTCTTGGCGCGCGCCGGATCAAAGGGCGTGATCGGGACTTTCTTGTTATACGCCCAGGAACTAATAGGGTAGGGGCCCGTGACGGGCTGACCAAGGCCAAGCAGCAAACCCTTCACGAGCGTATTCCGATCTATCGAGCAGGCGACTGCTTCGCGTACACGCCGATCTTTAAATAAAGGATTTTTCAAATTCAAACCCATGTAGGAATAGGCAAACGCCGGGTATCGATAGCGCTGGTGGTTTTCGAAAATCTCGTCGTACGCTTTGTATTGATCCGGCGACAACGCAAGGGAATCCAGGCTCTGGTTGCGCATCTCCAGAAATTGAACCGACTGATCCGGAATGATGCGATAGACAAAGCGAGAGAGAAAGACTTTCCCCTCGAAGTAATCAGGATTGGCTTCCAGAAGGATGTGCTGCGCGGTCTTCCATTCTTTAAACCGATAGGGCCCGGTGCCAATGGGACGGCGGTTGGCGGGATGCGAGTTGAAATCGCCATTTTTGAAGATGTGTTTGGGAACAACGCCTATGCCCCAGGAGGCAAGGCCCGGCGCGAACGGCTTTTCATAGACCACCTTGATCGTCCAGGGATCAGGAGCCGTAACGGATTGAATGACATCGTAATCGCTGCTGTGAGGCGTATGCACTTTAGGGTCTCTGAGCTTCTCATACGTAAAGAGTACATCCTCCGCCGTAAAAGGCTTGCCATCATGCCAACGGACATTTTTACGCAGATGAAACGTAATAATCAGGCCGTTGCGTGATGTCTCCCAGGATTGCGCCAGATCACCCACCAGCTGGATATCTTTGTCATATTTCACGAGACCGTTGTACACCAGGTTGATGATGTCGTTCGACGCACTGTCAGCCGAGAGGACAGGGTTCAAGATGCTCGCGTCGCCTATGGACGAAGTCACGTAGGCATCGCCAAAATCCGCGGCCTCAGCGAAAGGCGGCATACCAGAAAGGCGGCATACCAGAACTGCGGCGAGTGGTACTCTTATAAAAATTCCTCTCACCGCCTTTCCGGTTAGCCGACGCTCTGGTTTGCCGCCTCTCAAGAATATGTTCATCGGGGCACCACGGTCACCGTGATGCGCGGCTTAGCGAGCGTCGCACGCAGCAGGTCGCGGACGGATTTCGCGCTGACTGCATCGATGGTCTGCAAGAATTCTTCCCCATAGCGCTCACCACGGCCGAGAAATTCCCACCAGGCGTTGTACCAGCACTGGCGACGGCGACTTTGCCGATCCATCAGGAACGATCCACGAATCATGGCCTTGGCCTGCCTCATTTCATCATCGCGTGGGCCGCGGTCCGCCAGCGTTTCCAGAAGCGCATCGAGGCTTTTTTGTGCGAGTTTTAATCTTTCCTGAGGCAGACCGAGATAAATCACCCACTGGCTCACGTCGAAACGCGATGGATAAAAGGAAGAGACCTCGTAGGCGAGTCCTAGTTCTTCGCGCAGAGTGACGAAAAGCCGCGAACTCATTCCCCCGCCGAGGAGCGTATTCAAGACTTTCAGGACGATCTGATCTTTATCAAAGGACGTCGGCGCCTGCCAGCCCGTCATCAGGTAGGCCTGTTCGAAATGCGATTTCACTTCCTCACGATGAGATTTTTTCAGCACTTGTACATCGCGCGTCGTTTTCGCGTGGCTTTTGGCGCTCGGACGCCAGCGCCCCATCGTCTTGGTCAGCATCGCTTTCATCACCGCGGGAGATTGCGGACCGATCAGTGAAAGAACTGCGCCTGAAGCATGGTGCTGAGTGGCGTGCCAGGCTTTCATGTCTTTTCTCTGAAAACGGGAGACCGTACTGATTTTCCCCTCCATGGGTCTGCCATAGGGGTGGTCGCCGTAGAGCGCGCGACTCATATGATCGTAGGCCAGCTGGAAAATAGCGTCCTTACGCGTGTCGAGCGAGGAAATGACGTGTGATTTCTCTTTCACAATTTCTTCCTGGGGGAAAGAAGGCTCATGAAGGATCTCCGTCATGATCCCCAGCGCGCGGCCTACTTCTGCGGCAGGCACAATAAAACCGATTTCACCGTAGTCTTCATGCGCCTGGGTGCCCATGGAAGCGCCGACGGACTCCATCACGCGCGCGATGCCGCGCGCGTCGCGCTTCTGAGTGCCCTGCATCAAGAGATCCAGCGCCATGCTCGATAGCCCGGCTTCGTGTGCGGACTCCAGATAACTGCCTGTGCGCAAAAGCAGTGTCGCGCTCGCCAGCGGAAAGCTCGCGTCCTGTTGAAAAAGCACTTTCAATCCATTGTCGAGTGTCCACCTTTGCAGTCGAGTCATGGTTCCACGACCGCGCTGGATAGTTCCTGTCCAAAGTAACGATGGATCACGGCTTGCAAATCTTTCGCGTTCAAGGAGAGAAGGCGCGGCAGGTAGGCGGTCAGTCGATCCAGCTGATCGTCCAAAGCATAAGCGCCGACGACAGACGCTTGATTGTGAAAAGTCTCATACCCTTGCAGCCAGGAGGTCTGCACAAGATTTTTGGCACGCTGGATTTCTTCTTGTGTTGGCGGTCGCTTGATGAGGCTCTTCAATACGTCATGGACGCCCTGAGAAACTTTGGGCGACTTTTTGCGGTCAGACTCGGCAAATACGGCGAAGATGCCCGGCCCTTCCTGCGTGATATTGGAACTTCCTACGGACCAGACGAGCTCTTTCTCCTCCCGGAGCGTATGGACGAGGCGGCTGTTGCGTCCATCGCCCAGAATGACGGACAAAAGATCCAGCGGCTCCTGGTCCGGGTGACGCGCAGAAGGAGTAGAAAAGGCGTGAACGGAATACGACTGCCGCACATTCTTCCGTATTCGTTTATGCACCGACCCCGGATGATGCATCGGCAGCGGCCGGGGACGGTTTTTAAGCCCTTTCGGCATGGAGGCCATCTCACGCTCGAGCTGTCCGAGCACCTGCTTCGATGAAAAGTCACCGGCGATGACGACGAGCGTATTAGCGACCGAATAATGCGTTTCGTAAAAACTGCGGACGGTCTGCGCGCTGAAGCTCGTGACCGTTTCCTCAGAACCGATCACAGGCCGAGCATGCGTCGAATCGGCGTAGAGTGACTGCTGTAAAAGCTCCCAGACCATCGTTTCGGCGTCGTCCTGTCGGCGCTTCATTTCTTCGAGGATGACAAGCCGCTCTTTTTCCCACTCCGCGGGATCCAGAGTGGCCCGACAAAGGAGCTCCGCCATGAGATGCACGGCGCGCGGCGCACCTGAGGAAGGGACATCGATGTAATAGTGCGTGTATTCTTTGGAGGTTTCGGCGTTCAGCGCGCCGCCCTGTGCTTCCACCCAGCGCGAGATTTCGGTGGCGGCGCGCTTGGCTGTGCCTTTAAACACCATGTGCTCCAGCACATGCGCCAAACCCGCTTCTTGATCGGTTTCATCCAGAGCGCCGACTTTAACCCAGGACTGAACGGAGACGAGCGGCCAGCTGTGATCCTCGATCAAGAGGACACGCAGGCCGTTGGACAACTGATGAGAGGTTAGACGTTTAAGCGGCTGGAACAAATGCGTCAGGTGCTTCAGATGGCGGTCGTGACCAGTGTTTCGGTGGCGTAGACGCCGGGCACAGCGCGAATTCTCCCGACCACGACGTTCGTCATGGTGGGCATATCCGCGGCTTCGATATCGGCGACAAGATCCCATCGTCCAAAGACGGCGGACAAATGCGAGACACCTTTGATTTCTTTCAGTTTGGACATGGTGAGTTTTTCACGGCCTGAGGCCAGGCGAATAAGGACAAGTCCGGTAACCATTTATACAGTTCCTCCGTTTGCATTTTTCCTTTTTGCTCCGCGATAGGCATCGACGATGCCATAAATCCAGAGTACGGTCAGCAGTGCTTCAAACACCGCTAGAATTTTTCCATCCTTGGCGCTGATCTGTCCGGCAGCGTTCGTCATGATCTGCTGCATCGCGAGGGGATCCATCTGGGTCACGTCGGCCGGGATATAGGGTTGGAGATTCTTGAAGTACCACATGCCTGCGACAATAAGGACAACCAAGCTCACCACCACTAAAATGGCACCTTTTTTATATTCCTTGTTGTAAAACTGACCCATTCCAGGGCCAAGAAGAACGGAAAGAAGAACGGGAATCGCGACGACTGACATGGGGGCTATTCTAGCTAACTGGCATCCAAAAATCTGCGCCCTATAGGAATCGAACCTATATCTACAGCTTCGGAGGCTGTCGACCTATCCGTTGATCGAAGGGCGCGAAAAGTTTAGTGGGACTTGACCGAGAGGTGCTTCAAAATGTCAGCGACGCCGGCGAGGGTCTTATCGAGCGCCGCCACATCTTTTCCCCCACCTTGCGCAAAATCAGGACGTCCGCCGCCGGAACCCGAAATCTTCGCCGCGATCTCACGAGCGATGTTCCCCGCGTTCCAACCACGTTCTGTGAGCGGCTTCTGCACAGAAACGACAAAGCTGACCTTATCGTCCTTCACGCCAGCCAGCACCACGACACCAGCCGCTGAGCTGTTTTTGAGGCGGTCCGCCACTTCGCGCAGCTGTTTATCATCCACGCCGTCCAGGCGCTTGCTGATCAGCTGTGTTCCGGCGATCGGCACAGCGCTTTTAGCGATGTCATCAAATTGAGAGCGCACGACGCCGGACTTGAGCGTTTCAATCTCCCGCGCTGCTGATTTTTCCTGCGCGATGAGCTTTTCCAGGCGCGCCGGCAGGTCGTCGGGTGAGGTCTTGAGTGTTTCTGCCGCTTGCTGCAGCTGTTCTTCCAATTTTCGGACGGCCTTCATTGCGGCCAGACCGGCGACCGCTTCCATGCGCCGCACGCCCGCTGAAACGGAGGACTGGCTGATGATCTTAAAGAGGCCGATCTTTCCTGTCTCGTCCACATGTGTTCCGCCGCAAAGCTCCAGGCTCCACGCC
>JANLWZ010000085.1:0-3235 GCA_031364865.1 Elusimicrobiota bacterium | reverse complement strand
GCCCGAGCGACATGGATTCTATCCGCTTCATGGACAGCCTCTTCGTGAAGGGCAAAAATCCGAAAGATGTCTTCGTGTGTCTTCTGAGTGAGATGGCTCAATCGGACAGAAAGTGTGTGGGGGTTAGCTCGCTGCAATTCCTTCGCGATGATGTCTCTTTCATCAGCCACACTCTCTCTGATTCTTGCGCGATCAAGAATAATAGATCCCCCCATGGAGCTTGCCACTCCGTGGCTGGGCAAAATTGAGGAGTTTCGATCAGCGATATCCACAACGGAAATATTATGGCCGTCGATCGTTGCGACTCCAAACGAATGGATGCGCTCTCCTACGAAGAAATCGAGGGATCTATTAAATCTGAATATCCAGCTTGTTTGCTGGACCGTATGACTCATCAGCAGAACCGCAACTGTTGTCGCGAAATCTTTCCACTGGTCTGGCGACCATTCTGCGGAATTCTGGCCGCTAGTGCGCACGATCCTCTGCAAAGCCTCCTCCACTAGTTTGTCAGTTTTGATGTCTACTACGGGGAAACGTTTGAGCACCTCCAGTACTTTGGGCCATCGCTGAGCAGGGGACAAGCGTTCAAAACTGTTCACTTCCGCCAGAAATCGACTCATTTGGGCATCTACTTCTACATTGCCAGGCTGAAGAACGATGTCGGGCCATTCTGGAATCTGCGAAAGCCTTGCCACGACTGTTTCCAGCTCCTTGATCGCGGGGCTATTCTTTTTATCGGACAGTGACTGAGAAGCCCTTACGGCGCTTTGGCTGAGCGCAATACGAACGCTGCGACCCGGCAAAAGAGCCGCTTCTGTCACTTTTGCTTGGCCTATTTCGTAGTGGGAAAATCTCGGAATATCGCGGAGCAGAGCTTTAATTTCGAGGGCAAGGTCTCCGAGCAATTCGTGAACCGTGACTTCAGGTGCTGCCTCAGAAGACGGCAAGTGGACAGTGAGGTCCGCCTTCAATCGTGCCAGGCGACGGACAAACCACGAAGTGAAGCCGACCATGACGAGCGCTATCCCAACGGATATAAAGAAAATGGGCAGTAGAGGGCTCGAGGCCCCGCAACCTGCTGAGCTTATGGCGCCACCTAGGCCTGCCGTGAGAAGAATCGAGAATTTATTTTCGCGGAACCAGAGCTCGCGGTTCGCGCGATCAGCGACAATCTTGAGAAGATGCTTTTGTGCGGCCTGCGCGACCTGCCATGCTTTTTTAAGCCGGGTTTTGTGGGAGGCATGCAGATGATCCGGTAGAGTGTCGATCAACTGTTCGAGCTCTTCGTTGGCTGCTCTTGCTTCGCTTCGCGCGCTCGAAAGGCGTGTAGGGTGGCGCGTCTCCGAAACATCAAAATCAAGGTTCCTTCCTGACATCAACACGACGTTGGAGCCTAAGGGAAGACCGCCAGCTGTCTGGAGTACCAGGAGATTACTTTTGCGATCAAAATTCGATACCCACTCGAACCCTGCGCTCAAGGCCTGGACGACCGCTTGTTCACTGAAGAGTTTGGGTGGAGACGATCGGGTGTGATTCGGCAGAGAGGCAGCCCTGAGGGCAGGGTCAGCCATGAAGCTTAAGGAAAGGCATAAGGCCGTCAGCCGGAAGAAGGTCTTTCGCATACCTTATCATGCTAAAGGATTTCCGTCGGGGGAGCTATAGGCGGGAGGTCCAATAAATTGGGCCTATTAGGCCCGGCGTGGGATAGGTCTTAGAGCTATAATCTCGCCCATGTCATCGCCGGAATTCTTCGAGAAACCCCTTTCAGGGGAAGATATCCAAAGACTTGTTGACGCTGAATTTGGCGACATGGTCAAATTTGTCGTGGATCTGGAGAGAGACGTTATTTGTGTTGGTGGAGAGTTTCATAGTGACGAGGAGGCTGTTTTGCTCGAAAATGGATCGCAACAACAACATCTTTGGGGAGCCAACTATTATCCGGGGCGGCCGTCTGGGAAAAAGCTAGTCTATACGTCCATGATCAATGTACGTCCACGGGATGGTAATACTAAGCAAGAAATTCAATCACCAGAACTGCGAAATCGGGTGATGGCTCTCGCAAAGCGCTTTTTTGGCGAAATCTGATGCGATTTCATAAATCCTCCACATCCTCCGACATCGTCGCCCGTGGGCCAGCGGCTGTCTCCATGATGATTGCCTCGGAATTCTGGCGCGCGCGCGCGGGTGCCGAGTTTCAGGCGGATGCCGTTCGCTGTTTCTGGCGCGCGCGCGAGTTGATGGGTGTTCTTGAGATGATTAATTTACCGGAAAGCACCGGACAAAAACTTCTTCCCTATTATTCTGAATGTAAGCTGAATCTCATGTTTCGTCCCGAGCAATTAACAGTTTCAGGAATTATGGCCTTCAGCTCGCGCATGGCCGAAGCCTTTGAGCGCGCGGCCCAGGAGCTTGCTCATGCTTGATATTAAATGGATTCGCGATAACCGATCAGCGCTCGAATCGATGCTGAAGTCTCGGCGCTCCAAGCTGGATGTCACCCCCTTCTATTCCCTGGATACGGATCGCCGTAAGTTTCTCGGCGAGCTAGAACGGCTTCAGGCGGAACGCAACAAAGCTTCCGAACAGATCGGCCGCGTAAAGGCCCAAAAAGGCGATGCGGCACCTCTCCTTAAAGAAGTGGAAAATAAAAAAGGAGAGATCAAAACCCTCGAAGCAAAACTCGCGGAGATTGAGCCAAAGCTCAATGACCTGCTGCTCCGCATCAACAACATTCCCGATGCTTCTGTCCCTGCAGGCATCAGCGCCGAAGACAATAAGGTGCTCCGCGAAGTGGGAAAGAAAGCCGAATTAAAATTTCCTGCGAAGTCTCATCTCGAACTAGGGGAGGCGCTTGGCATCCTTGATTTTAAAGCGGGCGCAAAGCTCTCGGGTTCCGGATTCCCAGTCCTTAAAGGAAAAGGGGCGGCTCTGGAGCGCGCGCTGATCAACTTCATGCTGGATACCCATACCAAAGAGCATGGGTATAACGAGGTCTACGCGCCGTATCTTGTGACTCCGCAAACCATGCAGGGAACCGGACAGCTTCCGAAATTTGAAGAAGAGCTTTTCCGCATCGAACGAGACAATCTTTATCTCATCCCGACTGCCGAAGTCACCGTCACGAATCTCCACCGGGAAGAGGTCCTTGATGAAAAGGATCTTCCTAAGAAGTACGTCTGTTATTCGTCCTGTTTCCGTCGCGAAGCGGGATCGTATGGCCAGGACACGAAAGGCC
>JANLWZ010000073.1:0-1654 GCA_031364865.1 Elusimicrobiota bacterium | reverse complement strand
GCGATCATCAAAATATTCATCGC
Organism: Elusimicrobiota bacterium; assembly: GCA_031364865.1. Classification (GTDB taxonomy): domain Bacteria; phylum Elusimicrobiota; class Elusimicrobia; order 2-01-FULL-59-12; family 2-01-FULL-59-12; genus JANLWZ01. Next base: position 1,631 of record JANLWZ010000073.1, on the reverse strand, counting down.
CATGCTGGAAGGCGACGACGCGTCCGGTTTCTTTCCCTTGATAGATGGCACAGATGATATCGCCATCCTGCGACGCGTTTTGCGCGCTCCTGCGTCGCCACACCACCTTATACGTATCGCCGGCACGCGGTTCCGTGAGAAAGTCGATGCGCCAGCCAAAAAGATCGGCAAAACGATAGATCATCTCCGGTGAAATGCCCTGTGAGGTCATCGCTTCCCACAGCGAGACCTGGATCTTGCCGCTGGCTCCCACCAAAGTTTCTTCGGTAGCCACTTTGTGGGCGCGTCCGGTGAACGTTCCCGAAGTGGAGGGCGTGATCACGAAAAATTCAAAGTCGTTCGGCCAGTAATGGAGCCGTACCAGCTTGGAAGTTGTCGATTTAAAGATCTCATACCGGTCTTTGGGCTTCATGCGGCGCGGATTGACGAAGGGTTTTAAGGCGATCTGGGCCTGGGTGGATTCGAAAGGGGAAATACCAGTGCGTTCGAGGGCTTCGGAGAGGGAACCACCTACACCGATCGTGCCGGAGGAAACGATGACATCGTCTTGAACGGGTGGTTTTTCGGCGGGAGGCGGGTTGCAGCCCGTCAGAAAAAGCAGCAGAGCGGCAAAAAATAAATTCAGGCGTGGACGCATGGACACTCGCCATCGTACGAAATCAGCTACAACCTAGCCTATCGTACAAATGTCCCATTTTTTGTTAGACTGGTGCACGTTACGAACTAATGGAGGTGCATGCATGAGACGCGCATTCGTTCTAATCGGTTCCTTCTCCTTCTTCCTTTCGCTGACGGGCTGCGGCAGTAGCAGCTCCTACGTGAAGTCGGGCGAAATCCAAAAAACCATCACACAAGATTCCGAAAAATCCAGATATTTCGAAGCGCTGGGTATTGGCGCGGCGGATTCCACTCTGCAGAATACGACCCAGAGACGCGCGACCTCGCGCGACGCGGCGATCGTCCAGGCGCAGTATGAAATGCTTTCCTACGTGAAGGGTGTGCAGCTGGAAGGCGGAATTACCGTGGAAAAAGCCATGGAAACCGACTCCAAGATCGAAACCTACCTTAAGGAAATGATCAAGGGAGCACAAATCGTAAAGTCGGAATGGACGAACGATGATGGCTGCGTGGTCACTTTGCGCCTCGATAAGAAAAAGATAGAAGGCGCAGGACTTAAGATCAAATCATGAAGCGCTTCGCCATCTTCTTTCTTGCCGCACTTCCACTGATCGCCTCCTGCTCAGGAAGTCGAAAGCATCTCAAAGTCGGTAAAACTCTGGATGGCGAAGTCGTTGAAGCCGAAGGCATGGCGCCTTATAAAGCGGAGGATTTACCGGGCACTCGCGCGGCTTCTCTGGCCGCCGCCCAACGCTCCGCGGTCGACCTTGTCGTAGGCGTTTATGTGAATGCCACCACGCGTGTCGAAAAAGCTGTCGCGATTGAGCAAAACATCCTCACGCGCTCGAGCGGCTATATCAAACGCTACGAGATCTTGAGTGAAGGTCGTTCCGGAGACTGGTACAAGACGAAGATCCGCGCGCTGGTTTCTACGAAAGAGCTGCGTGAAGATCTGGATTCCCGCGGTCTCTTACGCCAGGCAGCTATCGGCCATCCGCGCGTAGCGCTGCTCA
>JANLWZ010000055.1:0-5702 GCA_031364865.1 Elusimicrobiota bacterium | reverse complement strand
TCCCAATGCACGTGGCTGCCAAGCCCGACGGGGCATCCTGTGATGATTACCGAAAAAACGCCGCCCAGCGTATCGCCCGCGCCTTTGGCTTTATCGATGAGTTCTTTCATCGCTTTTTCCGCTTCAGCATCGGGGCAGCGGACTTCGGAGGCTTCCGTCTTCTGAATAATCTCAGCGGCCGTCTTTGGAATATTTTTCGCGCGCACCGATCCGATCTCGCGTACATAGGAAAATATGTTGATGCCGAAGGGCTCGAGCATCTTGCGGCAGACGGCGCCGACGGCAACGCGCATGGCCGTCTCGCGAGCCGAAGCGCGTTCGAGAATATCCTGCGCGTCTTTGCGTCCGTACTTGAGCATCCCGACCAGATCCGCATGACCGGGCCGAGGCTTGATGACGCGCCTGGATTCATCGCGGTCTTTGGGATCGACGGACAAAAGCTTCTGCCACTTCTCCCAGTCTTTGTTGAAAACGGTCATCGTGATGGGCGCGCCGGTCGTCTCGCCCCAGCGGATGCCCGCCGTGACTTCCACTTTGTCGGACTCAATCGCCATGCGGCCGCCGCGGCCGTAGCCCTTCTGCCGGCGGGCGAGCTCTTGATTAATATCCTGTTCGGTGACGGCGACGCCCGCCGGCATTCCTTCAAGAATGCTGGTCAGCGCTTTGCCGTGCGACTCGCCCGATGTGAGATAACGGAGTTCGCTCATTTAAGAAACTTCATCGCTTGCTCGACCGCATTCCTCATGACGCGGAAGGGTGCGCGCTTACCTGTAAAGATTTCAAAAGACCTGGCTCCTTGCGACACGAGCATGCCGACGCCATCCATGTGCTTCAGGCCCCGGCGCCGCGCCATCGCCAAGAGGGCCGTGTCACGATACACCAGGTCGCAGACAAAAAGTTTGGGGTGCAGACTGTTGGGGTTGATGCCTACGCGCTCGGTGCCCTTGAGCCCGACGGAAGTAGCATTCACGAGGAGATCGGATTCGCGTATGAGCCAGTAGAGAGCGCGAGATTCATCGAGCGCGACCGGCAGCGTTTCCCGATCCGTGTGGCGCTGCACGCGCTTGGCCAGGATTTCGGCGCGCGACTTGTCTCGATTGGCGATGACCAGGCGTCTCACGCCCGCGGCAGCGAGTGCAACCGCCACAGCACTTGCCGCTCCGCCCGCGCCTAAAAGTACGACTTTCTTTCCCGCAGGATCAAAATGACCGTCTTTGCGCAAGGACAACAGAAACCCCGGACCGTCGGTGTTATACCCATGGAGCTTGCCGCCTCTGCAAATAATCGTGTTCACCGCGCCAGCCTGCTTGGCGGATGTGTGCAGCTCATCAAGGAACTCCATGACCGCGCCTTTATGCGGCACCGTGACGTTCATCCCTGTAATGCCCATGGCGCGCATCGATAAAGTCGCTTTGCCCAAATCTTCCGGTTTCACTGTTAAAGGCACGTACACCGCATGAATACCGAGCGCTTCAAACGCCGCGTTGTGCATGATGGGCGAAAGCGAATGCTCTACCGGATGCCCTATAATTCCGAAGACCTGCGTGTTCCCGAATACTTTCATAGTTTCCTTCTTTCTTTCACGTCATGCGCCTCCGACCGAAACGCCTTTAATCCGAAGCGTGGGAGAGCCGACCGAACCTGAGAAGATCAGATCGCTGCCGACCGCTTCGATGTTTTTCAGCAAATCCATGAGATTTCCTGCGATCGTGACACCCCGTACTCCATGCACGCGCTTACCGCCTTCGATCTTTTCGCCCATGATCCCCAGGGAATAATCGCCTGAAACCGTGTCGACGGTATGCAGCCCCATCACATTACGCACGTAAATGGCCGTACCCGCACCCTGCAGAAGTTCGGCCGGGGCAAGCTTACCGGGCTTGATAAAGAAATTGCTGGCCTCAGGCTCCGGCAGCCCTTTATAAGAAGCACGTCCGGCATTCCCGGTGGACGGCTTGCCGGCTTTTCGTCCAGACGTTGAATCGTAAAGGAATCCCAGCAGTACACCCTCCTTGACGACGGTCGTGGTCTGTGTCGGAAGTCCTTCGGCGTCATAGGGCGAGCTTCCCAATCCGCGCTTGAAACGGCCGTCATCGATAAGGGTCACCGTGGTCGAGGCGATGGCTTCACCTGTTTTTTTGGCCAGGAATGACCGTCCCTTTAGAACTTGATCCGCGCGCAGAGCTGTGGCCAGGAGTTCGAGCATTTCCGCCGAAACCAAGGGGTCGAGAATCAAATCGTAACGTCCGGAAGGCAGCTGCTTTCCGCCGAGCAGGGAGAGCGTATGATCGATCGTCCGATCGATGACCCAATCCACTTTCAAATCTTCGTAGTGCCTCACGGCCTGAAAGCCGTAGCCTACTTGCGTTTCCCCGTCCTGCAAAGCGACGCAAGCAAGACTGAAGCTGACCGACGTCCCCGTCGTTGACGCGGCAATACCCGTGGAACTCGCGACGCCCGCGGTGTAGCGTCCTTCCCGGTAACTCGCGCGCAGGACTTTGCTCAATCTCTTGTCGCGCTTCTTTACTTTTTCTTCCACAGAACTTAAAAATGCCGAGCGCTGCTCAAACGATCCCTGCGCCAAACTTGGGTCCACCAGATCGAGATTTTCCTCCTGCGACGCGGGAGGCGGCCTGGGCAGTGCCGCCATGGGGTCGGCGCCCGTCACCTGACTGGCTTTCACCGCGGCATCGCTGAGCCATGACAGACTGTCCGGATCGGTCCGGTTGCTGGAAGCAAACCCGAGCCTTCCCTGATCGATCACCCGGAGTCCGATTCCCTGACCCTTGGAAACAGCAAGATTCTCCGGCTGGCCTTCGCTCCACTCCTGCGAACGACTTTCGGAGTTTACCGAGAACACTTCTGCCTCGGCCGCGGAACGCAGACGACGAACACCCTCCAGAATAGTTTTCCCGATAGCCGATTGAGTCATTTGATGGGTGTCGTATAGCCGAAAGCGAGAAGGATAAACCCGAGCAGGAGGAGCCAGCCGCCTATCTTCTTGCCTTTGAGGAGGACATGAGAATCTTTAAAAAAGGTATCGCGCATAAAAGCGTTCAGGCGCACAATTTCCTGGGGGTTTAAGAGGTAGCCGATGCCCAGAATGACCAGCAAAAAACCCAGAGAGTAGCGGAGCAGGAACACGTCGAGAAATCTATCAAAATCCGTCGAGAAGAGTCAATGAAACTACGGAGAGCTAGGCGACTTTTTTCTTGTGTGTTTTGATGGTTGCTGAAACGGAATGGAAGTATTCAACAGCTTCCGCCGGCTTCATTTTCTTTGTTTTTGCCACGGATTTGGCTTTCCAACGCCGAACCTCACGAAGTGTCTTATCAATTTTTTTCATAGCAGTACCTCCTGCGGTGTCACGATCTCGATTATAGGAAGTCCTAGCTGCGTATGTAGCTGGTTAATTCCAACGGTCCGTCGAACATTGACCAAGTGGCTGAAATTCCAACTGACAACCGCATCAGCATGATAAAGGGTAGCAATAGCGACGTGGCGGGCATCATTCAATGATCGTTCCGGCATGATTTTATGATGAATGTACGTACGTGCCAGCTTATCCGCCTCCAACGTCAAAGGAAGGATAGCCATGCCCTCGATTTGTTCCAACAGGAGCGTTCGCTTAGGCTGAGCCGCTCGCAATATCTCATCCACGACAACGTCTGACACTAACATTTCGTAGCCTGCCGCTCTTCGCAGTGTCATAAATCGCTTCGTGATGTCCATTTTGTCCATGGCATCCAACGCGAAAACGTAGCTGGGTATAGTCGTATCGAGATATAGCCGTAATCGATTTTGAGTTTTCATGCGCTTCCTCCCACCCCTTAGATGCGAGAGGATGCAAAATATTCAGTTTGCTCGATTAATGTAGCGAGTTGAGAAGGTCTTTGAGGCCAGCTTCAGGCGTGGTGCCGATCGCTTCCCACGAATCGACTGGAACGGCCTGCGCCATCGGGCTGTCTTTTCCATAGATCCAGCGGTAGACGCCGCGCGGGCCCTCGGTAGCGGCGATGCGCGAGAGCTCCGCTTTTTCTTCGGCGGTTTTGGGCACGCGCCTGCCTGCCGGCAGGCCGGCGTGCCCAAGGAGCTTCATCACATTCTGTTCCATCTCCTTTGTCTGTTCTGCTGCACGCAAATAAGGATTGTCCTTCTCCACGTCTACCTTTTTGCCGGCGAGCGCTTGGCCCATGTTCGTGAACCACGAGGCCAGCGCCTCCCTTGGCTCGCCTACGGTCGGCGCTGCAAAGAAATACCACCCCTCCTGACGCTCTCCATTCGGCAGTTTCCGCTTTCCGTACTGCACTTCCCACCAGACATTACTTCCCTTGGGGACTTCGTCATTCACCTTTTCCCACTCTTTTTTGAGCGGATCGGGAGGCCGGGGAGCCTCTTTCTGGAACCCGCCTTTGGAGAGGTGCCTACCGTAGAGAAGCTGGTTGCAGCGCTTGATAATCCGGCGGGGCGTGAGGCTTCCATCCCCCAATTCTTTAGCAATAATGATCGTTAGGTCCGTACCTAACGATCTAATTGCTCTCAAGGTATCCCACCCTAAGTTTAAGGCCTTAAACTTTTTCAGAGCCTCGGGCGGCATGTCGAGGAAGTTCAGAAGCTGCGACACCCAGGTCTTGGATTTGCCGAATGTCCTGGCGGCGTCCTTCTGCTTCTTCTGGAAATTGTCCATGTAGGCTTTGACCATGCGGGCGAGTTCGAGCGGTGGGATGTCTTCGCGCTGGATGTTCATGACGATGTTGTCTTCGGCGACTTGCTCATCCGAAAGAGTTTCGATCAGGCAGGGCAATTCTTTCAAGCCGACCTGCAGCGCAGCGAGCCACCGCCGGTTGCCGGAGGCGATCTCGTAGCGAGGTTCGGTTGTCCCGCTCGCCGCGCCTGCCTCGCCGGCAGGCAGTCCCAGCTGCCGCACAATAAGCGGCTCGCGGATCCCCTCCGCCCTGATGCTCTTCGCTAACTCCTCCAAAGCTACCGGATCAAACACGGTACGGTTCCATGGATTAGGCTTAATTTCGACGTTAGGTAGGTACCTAGCGTCGATTTGAATAGACTTTATACGAGTCGGCATGGGATTCCCCTTTCGTGAAATGACCTGGTGGCGGGATAAAGGATACAAAGAGTGCGTAGTTTTCTCTATTGGGCCAGGCCCAATAGAGCACTACGTTCGTCCGTTGGGCCTGGCCCAAAGCTCGAACACGGTGATCCGTTGGGCCTGGCCCCAATCAAAAAGGTATAACAGAGCGCGATGAAGCTGACCAGCAAACACAAAGAACGATTTAAGAAAATCGCCAAACACTTCCAGGGGAGCGCTATTGGCTTCCGAATGGATGAAATCTACCTTTCGGACGGGCGGGTGCGCACCCGGGAGTACATCACCCACCCCGGCGCGGTCGGGGTTTTAGCGTTTGAATCCCCCAACAAGATCCTTTTGGTAAAGCAGTACCGGTACCCCATCGCTGAATTTACCTATGAGATCCCGGCCGGGAAACTGGCGAAGGGCGAAAATCCTTTGGAATGCGTGAAGCGCGAACTCGAGGAAGAAACGGGCTATGTCGCGAAGAAAATCCGGAAGCTGGTGTCGTACTGGCCTACGCCGGCCTTCTCACAAGAGGTCCTGCACCTCTACGTGGCGGAGGGCCTTACGCCCACCCGCATGAATCCGGATGATGATGAGCTCATCGAACTCG
>JANLWZ010000048.1:0-2811 GCA_031364865.1 Elusimicrobiota bacterium | reverse complement strand
ACGGTGAGCCAGCGATCCTTTGCCTTCCAGATCGTTTTCGTCGACGTTGGCGACATAGAGCATCGGTTTAGCCGTAAGAAATCGATAGGACGACATCACGGGTTCAAAAACGGCCGGTATTTTCCGCGCGGGTACGCCTTTATTGAGACCTTCGATGACTTTATCGAGAGCCTCTACTTTTTCCTTGGCATCCTTTTGACCGGAGCGAGCGGCGCCCAGGATGCGTTCCCGGGCCTTTACGGCCGTATCGAGGTCGGAAAGCAGAAGTTCGGTACCAATGATCTCCGCAGATTCGAGCGGATCTACTTTGTTGCCGTAATGGACGATATTTTCATCTTCAAAGCAACGTACGACCTGAGCAATCGCATCGACGTCACGAATATGGGAGAGAAACTCATTTCCTTTTCCTTCCCCCTTGCTGGCGCCTTTAACAAGTCCCGCAATATCAACGAAGCGGACCCCGGAGGGAGTCACCTTTTTGCTGTGAAACAGATCGCCAAGAGCATAGAGCCGTGGATCCCTCAAAGGAACGATGCCCACGTTAGGCTCGATGGTGGCAAAAGGAAAATTCGCTGCCAGGACCGAAGCTCCCGTCAGCGCGTTGAATAAAGTGGATTTTCCGACGTTAGGTAGACCGACGATCCCAATTTCCATCAAGTGTCCTCATCCAGTTCAATACTTTCATAGTAAACGACTCCTCCAGCATCTGCACGCCGTGTCCGACGCTAGGCTGCTCCACGACCTGCTGAGCGCTGGGCGCCAGAACCGAAAGCTGCCTCACACTCGCAAACGCATAAGCATCGCCGGAGCTCGCCGCGATCAGGACAGGCCGCCCTTTATATTTCATGTATGCGCCTGGGGTTTGGATCCCTGCATACTCTAATCCTGGCGAAAGGAGGAGAATGGCCGGGATTTTGGGATGCTCGCTCGCATAGTGCAGCGCAATGTTGGCTCCCAGACTCGCGCCGCCGATGGCAATCTGATTTTCCGTCAGTTTCGTGTGCATGATGAGGACTTGAACAGCGGATGCCAGGTCCTGGGCCATGAAATCCCAAGGCGTACCCGGTCCCGAGCTTCGCCAGTCCTGATAGGAGATCTTTTGCCCGGATCGCGTGCCCCTACTGTCGCCATGACCGCGCGCGTCGTAAATAAAGATGCCCTGCCCCTGTTCCGCAAGCTTTTTAGAAAATTTCTCCCACTCCCCACGTGAGCTGCCCAACCCATGCAGAAGGATCCATGTTTTAGCGCCCCCACGGCTGGACGCATGATAGTCGCCAACCAAAACGATACCGTCACTCGTTTCCCAGGTGAATTTTTGCCAGAAGGATTCTGCCGAGACAGGAATAGCAGCAAGCAGCAAGACGATAGCACTTCGTATAAACATGGGCAGTATTCTATGAATTTAGGGGTTCGAACTCATTCCGAAACCTACCATGCATCTGACGAGGGCAATTTTGCGCCAGATACAAGGAGCGAGGAGCGCCGCGTACCTAAAAGGTCCGCAAGCGACGAGCGACGCCGTAGCTGGCCAAAAGGGCCCTCGCCCGAAGGGAAAGCCCGCCTTGGGCCGGCTTCTGCGTCACTCCTCCTCGAAATACCTGGAGGTATTCCATCGTCGTCGTTCCTTGAACCCGTCTCCAATCCGGGCTTTTCAGATGTATGGTAGGTTTCGGAATGAGTTCTAGCAGCTACTTCGCTTTGGCGATGGCGCTCGAAGCGGCGCGGGCCACCATCGCGCTGGAAGCAGCGCGGGCGACCATGGCATTGGAATCTTTCGTAGCCGTCGTGATCGCCCGTAAGGCGGCATCATCAGGCAGGAGTTGACTGAGTGCCCAAACGGCACGGATACGGACGGCGTCAGTGGTGCCTGCATTGCGCTTCCAGAACGATTTTGTATTTTGCAGAAGCTGCACAAGCTCAGGAATGGCTCGCTTCTCGCCGAGGCTGCCCAGGGCAATGCACATCTCTTCTTGCACGAGCGGCGTGGCGCTCGCCATGCGCCGAGCGATTTCCAGAGATGCCAGCTTCAACTTCAGTTCGCCAATGAGGCGCACCGCTTCGGCTTGGACTTCGGCATCCGCATCATCCAGGAGGCCGGCAAGCATATTCTGGACTTTCGGCTCTTTGACTTTGGCCAACAGCTGGGCCACCTGTCGGCGAACGGCAGCATCAGGATGCTGGAGCAACGCGGAGACCGCTGGCAGAATGCTGGCGTCAGCAAAATCTTCCAGAAGTGGAATTAGTTTTACGAGGGCTTCTCCTGAAGTTCCAACTGTCATCTGACGCAGGAGCGTATCCCTGACAATGGGACCCATGCGGCGGAGCGCCTGAACAGCAGCCTGCTTCGCGCGCAGATCGACGGAGCGTTTGATCGCTTCCACGAGTGGGCCAACGGCCTCTTCGCCCAGCTCGGCCAGGACACGATGCGCGCCATTCTGCCTGTCTTTAAGCGGCGCATTTAAATCGGCGCAGATCACTTCCAGCCCGCGGGACGAAAATTCGTGGAGCGCGTGAGACGCGTGCAGTTTTTTCTTCTGCCCAATAGGGCTTTCTTCCCGGCTGTGGCGGCGCAACGTGCTCAAAATATTGGCCGACTCTTCAAATCTCCAGTGCACGAGGAGCTCCATCGCGGCCATCTGCATCGCTTCGGCGATGTGCGCGTAGACATCCGGAGTACTTTCCGTTTCCGCCATCTGATGGAGGGTAGTGACGATCTCGGTAAATGACTTTTCTTTACGATTGGATGCCAGGATTTCCTGGAAAGAACGGACGATCTTGACCGCCGTCTCTCTAGCCACAGGTGCTTGATTC
>JANLWZ010000409.1:0-2326 GCA_031364865.1 Elusimicrobiota bacterium | reverse complement strand
ACCGGGACACCTTCAAAGCCGCGGATCATGAAGGGCTTCGTGTCGTACTTGATCTCGCCGCGAACGATTTTTGCGTGCACATCATCCTTATACATGCGCAGCTCGTCATTCACAGGAAACCAAAAGCGCTGATCATAATTGCCGACAAATTCGGCACCGATATCCATGGAGAGGGATTCGAGTGGACGTGCTCCAAAATTCACATAAGCGTTTTGTCCCATTCGGGAAGTCCGGGGCTCCTGGCTTGAGCTCCCGGGCGTGAAGGTGTAGACATTGTTGATGCCGCTGGGAGAGGTTTCCACATCCCATCCTTTGAGAGGTTGATGGATGGTGTATTCGAGATCCAGCGCTGTATCGAGACGAACAACTCCCGGCTTCAGTTTTGACGCGCTGTAATCTGCAATGGGGTTGGCCACGCGGTTTTGCCACCAGGGCACGTAGAGATCTTGCAACCACGCGCCGGAGCCCGTCGGTCGCGCCCATAACGGCTGCACAGCCCAAGCCATTTCATCCATCCATGTTGGGTTATAGGCCTCTGCCGTGACTGCATGAAGAGGCTGTTGGAGCTGAGCAATACCAAAGGCCAGAAGCAAGCTAAGCCGCTTCATAACAGACCTCGTTTCGCCCATTCTTTCGCATTCCATAGCTCATTCTTAAAGAGGAAGTAGGCTTTTCGCAATTGTCGCTCGAAGGGACTGTGCTGTCCGCTGCCTTGACCGATGATACCGTACCATTCTTCATAACTCCAGCCATCGGGGAAAGGACCGGCAAACTGACCGCTGGTGTCGTGCACAGACGGATTGAAGGTCGGCGGCGCTCCGGCTTTCCACCATTCGTCCATCCACTCGAACAGAACGCCGCCTAAGCCGTTTCCAACACCTGGCGCGCCTGCAAGATTGAATTCGATGTCGGCCCAATTTTCACGCAGATAGTCCGCCTGCATCTGTTCAGCGACCTCGGCGGGTTGGGTGCGATGGTACGCCGGGCAGCCAAATTCCGACAGGAAGACGGCTTTCCCCCATTCGTCCTGCACATCGTGCCAGAAACTGTCACCCGTTCCATGGCTGCCGCGATACACGTTAGCGCCAAAAATTTCGACGTCCGGGCAAAGTTTTTTGACCTTGTCGATGAACAGCAGATCACCATTGGAGAGTGCCACGGGATGATCGGGATCGAGGGTTTTGATGAGTTGCGCCGCTTTGTTGAGGAAAGCGTAATAGACGTCCGGGTATTGGCGGCAATTGTTCGCGTTGCCGTAATTGTTTTCATTACCCAGTACCCAGAAAAGGATATAAGGCTCGTCTTTGTAGTCCGTCACCATCTTGCGGACGGAGTTCAGCATTTTCTCCTGTTGGGCGGCGTCCCGGTAATCCGTTCCGGCATTCCATTCGGCATCCGAGCCGACTGTATAGGCGCCCAGGAAATCGCCCATTAAGATCTTGATGCCATAATTTTTATGAGCGTCTCGCAGCAGCTCTTTGTTGAAGCCGTGATGATACGCCCGGATCGTATTGACACCCATTTCTTTCAAAAGCTTCAAATCTCCGATAGGGCGTCCGCGCTTGGTCAGCTTGCCGTTTTTATATCTGCCGACCCAGGCTTCGTACGGCCCATCGATCTTTTTATTCTTATTCTCATCAGAAACCATCCAATCCCTGTGAACGGAAAGTGAGCCATCGTCCGGAGAACGTCCGATGGGCGTGGCGCTGTACGTGATGCCGCGGATCACATACGGCTTCCCCTCTACCATCAGCTGCCAATGGCCGTTCTCATATTGATTCAAGCGCACTTTTCCCTGTCCGAGCTGCTTCTTCAGCGACAACTTGGAAAGATCCATGCGTTCTGGAGCGGACACTTTTTCAGGCGCTTCCGTAAGGATGCCGGGATCGATTTCGAAACGGTCATTCAGCGCTTCGTCGTCGTAGCGGTTAAAGATGCGTATCCTTCCTCCCGTATGCTGCATGCCAAGTTCGGGATGTTTGCGGAGGAGGAAGGCGATGTGGTCCAGCGCCGCTGGCCCAACATACCAGGGCGTTTTCCAGGACGTCATACCGTAAGCCTTCGGGAAATGTACGACCGTCGCGTAAAAGGCTTTGATGGCGTGAGCGTAGAGTCCGGCGCTTTCCAGCATCATGGCCACATAGAACTGCTTCAGCCCTTGCGGCTGATTATGGAGTGAGGCCCACTTGAAGAAATTAGCCTGCAGGTTAGGGGACGTAAGAAATTCCCATTCACTCCCTTCGAGCTGTTTGTCGTACTGCATTTTCTGAAAGGCGGGATCTTTTAGAAGCCCTGTCACATTAGGATAAATGCCTTCGCCGGCAGC
>JANLWZ010000194.1:0-2277 GCA_031364865.1 Elusimicrobiota bacterium | reverse complement strand
CGTGGCGCGCGAGGTCGGCGCAATGCGGATGTACTTGTCGGCGCTCATGCCGCCCTTAAAGCCCTCCGGCCCCTCCTGAAACATACGCAAAAGGACTTTTTCCTGTCGAGGGTTCAGTTGGTTTCTTAGGCGATCTAACAGTTTCGTTTTTTCAATCACAAATTCTGCTCGAACCTGCGTCGCCCCCTGCGCGTCGATGACGGTCCCAGCGAACCAAGCCAGCCAAGGATTGATGTCGTTTTCTCGATTGGCATCTTCGAGCGCACGATAGTAATCCTTGCGTCGTCTTTCGATGGTATCGGAGAGTGCGATCAAGGTTGGCAGACCAAGACTCTGTGCCAGAACCTTCTCAGCCAGGGCGCGACCGATTCGTCCGTTACCGTCTTCAAAGGGATGGATGGAGACAAAATACAGATGCGCGATACCAGCGCGTGTTAGCGCGGGAAGGGCACTAGGACCGCCCGAGGCACTTTTGTTAAACCAATCGACAAAGCGGTTCATTTCTTTTAGAACCTCTGCCGATGGTGGCGCTTCAAAGTGGATCATCGGTTCATCGTAGCGGCCGGAGACTATCACCATCGGCTCAAGATGGGTTCGATAATGGCCAATGTCTTTTAAATCCTGGCGACCGTTGGTCAGCAGCCGATGCCAGCGAAACATCATTTCGTGGGTCAGCGGCTCCGCGAAAGTTCGATAGAGGTCGATCATCATGGCGGCGATACCTTGTTCGGCAGGTCGGATCCGGCGATCATCCGTCTTTAGCCCAAACTGCCGGCGAAGGGAGGATTGCACGCTGTCCCGATCAATGATCTCGCCTTCGATGGCCGATGTTTGCACAGCTTCATTGCTCATCAATTCAATCCGCAATTGATCGCGGTCTGGTGTTGTCAGATGCTTGATCGTTCCCACCAGTATCCCGCCTTGATTAAGAAATGTGGATTCCTGCTGCTCGAGTCGGCGAGCATCGTAACGGAAATTCGGCCAATCCGGCTGCTGCCAATTCCATGTCTTATGAGTTATAGGATCCATTTGTATAGCTCATAGAATAGCCATTTAATGAGCTATATACCAGTCTTATTTGGCTCAAGGAAATGATCGGAATACTGATCGACTCTGCAAAGTGGGAGAACTAGGGAGGGTTAAGTTCAACGAAATGGGTGAAATAAACACAACTTAAAATAGATAAACACATCTAAAAGTAGGCATGATTATTAATCCTACACGACGAGCTACCAGGCTGTGGTTCGACTTCGCTCACCACCCTGAGCGGAGTCGAAGGGCTCCACCCCGCGGACGCATTATAGCAGAGGTCAGAGTGGTGAATTTAAGGCAGAGTGTAGAGGTCGGCGGACACTTCACCACTCTGCAATCTGCCTTCACCCCTACTCTCAGCATTAAATTCTGCGGCGATGGAACGTCGATCTAGAGTTCCCATAGCGTGCTAAAGATTTAGGGTTGAGAGGGATACATGTTTCCCGAAGTTGGCTTAGACGGGTCAACAGCAGGGCGTTGTTCGGAGTCCATGCGCTGCAGCTGCTCAACATGGGTCTGATTCGCCGAGTACTTATTTTTGGCATTGTTCCATTGCGTCTTCGCCTTCACCGCTTCGTTGCTACTCTCACCATGCCTCAACACAACGTCTCTATAGTGCGCCTCGGCTTCCGCGATTTTCTTCTCTCCCTCTCGTAATAGTTCCGTGCTGGCCTCTGGTGATCCCTTTGGCGCATTCTTCTGGAACATCGAGCAGGCGCTCAAGCCTACTGCAGCGGCCACTACTATTCCTGTCAATTTGAATTCCATATAGCTCCTTTAGTTCTGTCTTCACCGCTGTAGATGTGACTTAAAAGCGTGCATGAATAGGACAGCCAAGATCAGTCGGAATTACTGAAAGGTATTGGGGTCAGTGTTAATTGCTGAACGGGTCGATTTACGCGCTGATCGAATTAATGATCGGGTAGCATCGTGTCTATTTTCACTATAGCTTAGTTGGTGCTGCGGCCGAGGAAGTTCAAAACACGGTCATCGAAGAGAATGTCAGCGGGACGTATCGGGCGTCGCAACCAAAGACCCTGTAAGCTCGTGCAGCGACTGAGCGCGACATACGTCTGCCCGTGAGCGAAGGCGCCGCGGCCGAGGTCGACGACCACGCGGTCAAGGGTTTGGCCCTGACTTTTGTGGATCGTCAGCGCCCATGCCAATTTAACAGGATACTGGGTGAACGTGCCGGCAGGTTCCTGGGCGATCCGGTTAGACTCTGGGCGGTAAACGTAACGGATG
>JANLWZ010000341.1:0-1852 GCA_031364865.1 Elusimicrobiota bacterium | reverse complement strand
GTCAGGCACAGAGCGATGTTTTGCGCTTCACCAACCTTCCGCCCGCGCTTAAAAGCCTTGCCGCACTTTATGGCGTAGCGGATTTGATCCCGCAGTAAATCTAAAACGTTTTTTGAGCTGCGGCTCCCCGTGTATTTCTATGACCCCAGCGATTGAATTTTGCGCCGTGCAAAAACAATTCGGCGCGCTCGAAGCGTTGAGAGGCGTGGATTTGCGCGTTGAGCCAGGGGAATTCTTCGGCTTGCTCGGCCCCAATGGGGCGGGCAAAACCAGTGCGCTGCGAATCCTCAGCACGGTGCTGCGTCCCACCAGCGGCACGGCGACTGTGAACGGATACGACGTGCTCACTCAGCCCGCGATGGTGCGGCATCAGATCGGCTTTGTCTCCTGCAACACAGCCGTCTATGACCGGATGACCGCCTGGGAAATGGTGGAGTATTTTGGCCGGCTCTATGGCCTCAAAGAGGATCTGCTGCATGATCGCATGGAGCACATCTTCACCCGGCTGAAGATGCGGGAAATTCGGGATGTGCTGGGGGCCAAAATGTCCACCGGCATGAAGCAAAAGGTCTCGATCGCGCGGGCGATCGTGCATGATCCGCCGGTCCTGATTTTTGATGAAGCAACTGCCGGTCTGGATGTGCTCGTGGCTCGCGCGCTGCTCCGCACCGTCTCCGAGCTTCGCGATCAAGGAAAGTGTGTGATCTTTTCCACGCATATCATGCGCGAGGCCGAGCGCCTCTGCGACCGGATCGCGATTATGCATCGTGGCAATATTCTGGCCGAAGGAACCTTGGGCGAACTTCGGGAGCGACACCAGCAGCACGACTTGGAAGAGCTGTTTTTCCAGCTCATTTCCGAACACGAAGCCCTGGAAGAAGCCGACCAAAATCCACTCCTCCCCGTTGGTACTTTTTGAGACCTCCCTCCTGCCCCTCCGCGCCGCATGTCCTGGACCAACGTCAAGCTGATCTTCTGCCGCGAACTGCGGGATCAATTGCGCGATCGGCGCACGCTTTTCACCATTGCCGTGCTGCCGGTGCTGCTCTATCCGCTGCTCGCCATGGTGTTTTTCCAGGTTCAGCAGTTCCGCAAAGACAACGCTTCGGTCATTCTGGTGATTGGGGCGGAGGAGTTGCCGGCTGATCCGCCGTTGTTCGCCGAGGGGCACTTCTCGCTGGATTTTTGTCCCCTGCCAGAGCGCCAGCTCTTGCAGGTCGAACTCAAATCTGGGCTTGCGCCGGAAACTACGGCTTCCCAAATCGTGGAGCAGGCGACGGTAGACCTGCGGGCTGGTGCATACGACGCTGTGGTTTACTTTCCGCGAGAGTTCTCCCAGCGCTTGTCTGTCTTGCGCCAGCACAAGCCGGAATCCATAATCCCAGGCTCGACTCCCCAGAACATCAAGAATATTACGGTGGGGCATCCGGAAATTTATCTGAGCACCGCCAGTGACAAGTCGCAGGTTGCGCGTGACCGGCTTTCGTATGTACTCGACCGCTGGCGCACGGCGATTGTCGTGGAGAACCTGAAAGAAAATCACGTTCCTCCGCAGGCGGCAGCGCCGTTTGAACTCTCGAGCACCGATGTGGCTGAGCCGGTTCGCGCCCGAGCCGCGATCTGGTCGAAGATTCTCCCGTTCGTGCTCCTGGTTTGGGCCCTCACCGGGGCGTTCTACCCAGCCATTGATTTGTGCGCGGGTGAAAAGGAGCGCGGTACGTTGGAGACACTCCTGAGCAGTCCCGCGCAGCGAAGCGAGATTGTCTGGGGGAAGCTGCTCACGGTCATGGCCTTTAGCATGGCCACATCGCTGCTCAATCTGGCCAGCATGGGTGCCACCGGCAGCTTCATT
>JANLWZ010000084.1:0-4126 GCA_031364865.1 Elusimicrobiota bacterium | reverse complement strand
TGCCGTTCATACCAAGAATTTCTCGTTTCTCGGCTGCGGCGAGCGTCAGCAAAGACGTCTCGGAACGATAAAAGATGGGAGTGTCGTTCCATAGTGTCGTGAACCTCCGGTTGAGTTCTTTGAGTTCAGAGAGAGAAAGATGAAGGTAGCTTCCGGGAATTTGCTCCAGCTGCTCTTGCAGATCTTCTGCTGCTTCGACCGTGAGTTGCTCCGGAAACTGCAATGGCGCCACCGGCCGAAAGGGAAGCAACTGACGCTCGGGCGGCCTGTAGGCGGACTGCACTGCCCTAGCACCCTTCAACAGCTTCCAAATCGACCGCACATCGGGAAGCCCATCCCGATCACCGCGATCCGTCGGTGGTTCAGCATCGCTTGAGGAGTCCGGTACAAACGTGAGCCAGCGATAATGGTCGGTCTCGATCACGGTACCTGCCTCTCGCAACAGCTTGAGGGAAAGTCCTATGCCGGCATAGAGGGCCATGTGGACCCCAGCTGTTGGAACAATGAATTTAATCTTGGTCGGGGGAAGGCTTGAAATGATCCAAGTGAGCTGGGAATCGCCTCGATACAAAGCGGCCGCCGCTTCGGGACCCTCGTAGATCCGGATCGCTCGCATCCATAGTCCCATTCCATCGACTTCCACAAGGTCCTGAAAGCCATTGTCTGCTTTTCCAGCCACTCCTTTTTTGGCAAAACGGGGTTCGGCGATGAACCAGCTTCTCCCTTCGCCAGCGGTTAGCCCAACGGTAAACCAGGTGCCGTCGCCAATTCCTGACAAATGTCCCGGATATCCATCCTCAAAATCTTGAAGACCAGGTGTATTCAACATCTGGGCGGCGGATAGGCCGGAGTGAATATTCTTTCGGAAAGATAATTCCAAGGGCTTAGAAAGCTTCCGATACAGATTCCAAAGGTAAAAACCACTCGGAACCAGCCAGAGACTATTGAGTTTCCAATCACTTTTTCCAGCCCAGGGATGAATGAACAAACTGCTTAACGCCCCACCCAAGAGACCAGAAGCAAGACCTACCCATGCGGCATTTTCTCGCCAGCGAATCTGCAACATTCTGAGAAGATGCCCCTCGCTTCCATTTTCATGGCGACGCTGAAGTCGATCAAACACATAGAAGATCAGATACGCGATGATAATGGTTAAGGCAAACTTGAGGCCGAATTCAGACCACGCCGCAAGCGATGCCGGAGGGATGGATTGAGACGAGGATAATGCGGCCTCTCCCAAGTGCCCGTGTTGTAGCTGTGTAAAAGTTTGGTGAAACGCGCTGGGATCGCCCTCGCGATAAGTGCCACCGGCGAGTGGAAGCATGAGGGCTTGTGTTTGGAAGACAGGCTTTCGGGCAGCAAGAACTTGATGCGTAGAGCCAAGAAGGGCAGCCGCTGTCGCCGGTTCCCCGATCAAACAGGGGACCAAAAGACAAGCGACAGTACGTATAAAAGTTTTTCTCATAAGTTCGGAAGCATGCGAAATCTTATGAGGTTTTTGGGAGCTGTTGAATAGATCGGACGGCTAAAAAGTATGGCTGAAAGGCCCAAACGAAAAGAGGACCTAGAACGGGTCTATTTCGAGATCAGGGCGGGCGTATTCCTGAAAGATTTTGAGGCTGTAGTCTCGGACTTCTTTTTGAAAATCGTCCCACGAGCAGCCGGCAGCGTCCTCCACGGCAGCCACCACCGGCTTGCCAACCACCAGATTGCGAACCATCGCCTGGACGGCATTGATGCTGTGGAGTTCATGCATGGCCTCAATGGCCAGAAAATATTGCGGATAGGCATATCCGGAAAATGGACCGTCGAGTTTGAAGAGAAGCGCATGGACCTGAGACTTTTTATATCGGCCCGCCGCTTCTTTAACGCGCGTCATGCCCTGATCGGTCACGAACTGCGCCAGACCCTCCTGTACCCAGTGAGGAATCTTCATCGCGGCGTCGCCTCCCACGGCGTCATTCATGACCGCGTGGGTCATCTCATGCATGAACACCGCATCAAACTGATCGTTCATGGAATGCATGGCGTCGAGATTCACCACCAGCTCCTGCATCAATCCTTTTTCGCTTTGAGACAGACGGACATACGCCAGAGCGCTTTCCATCCCGCCGGGAGCACCGTCATCAAAACGGATGAGAAGGGGAGACGCGAATCCGGTTTTGTATTCCAGGAGGCCGAGCCGTGACGATACTTCGAGCTGAGCTTGTCGGGTCAGGAGGCGTACGCGGTCGTATTGAGCAAAAAAGCTTTCCTGATGAGACCCGTTGTATTCCTTGATCAGCGCTGCTTCATAACGTGCCCAGCAAGAGGTGGACAGTAAAAGAATTGCCGAGGTGGTCTGCAGGAAACGCATACGGCAGTATGTCTCGAATTCTTGCTCGGAGCAAGCTGAATTTGCGATCATGCACGCCTCATGTGCCGCATGCTCGCTATCGCAGGAAATCCACCGCTGCCGTTAGAACAAGCGCTGTCTGGATTTTCAACCCAATGTCAAAAAGGCTGCGTCAAAAAAGGGATGACGCCAGGCCATACCGACGGTTGGGGGATGTCGGGGTTCACTTCGGGCCGCGCCGTCTATTTTGGCAGGGACCCGCAATCCGCCAGCGCCTCAGGATCTCTTTATCAGGAAGCTGTTGAACGAGCGGTCAAAACGGCGCCCAACATTCTGATCGCGCACCTCAGAAAAGCCTCGGAAGGGGAAGTCTCGATCGCCAACACGCATCCGTTTCACTATCAGGACTGGAATTTTGCGCATAACGGCACAGTTTTTGGCGCCTTAGGTTCTTTCCCGCTGTCCTCCACGCAGCCCCTGGGTACCACCGATAGTGAACGTTTTTTTTACTGGATTTATGAGCAGATCCATGCGGAAATCGACCCGACGCGTGCGCTGGTCGAACTTATTAAGAAATCACGGCCGGGTCTTGTTTTCACGTCTCTGACTTTTGTGATGAGTGATGGGAAGCGGCTGTGGGCGTATCGAGACTATGGCGACAAGCGTCTTGATAAGGGTGAAACAGCCGCCGACCGCGCGGCGTACTACACGCTGTACTACGCTGTTCTTCCGAACGCGGTCGCGATTGCGTCCGAACCCATACCGGGAATTTCCAATGCGTGGATTCCTCTGGAGCAGCGGCAGTTGGTCGTTTGCACACCGAAAGTTCCACTCCCCCAGATCGTAAAAATTTAAACACTGAACATCGGCATACCAGAACTGCGGCAGACCAGTACGGCGGCGTACCAGAACGGCGGCGAGTGGAACCTTTTATAGAACGTCAATTCGTGGGATTTTCAATGAATCCAGAAGTGCACACAGGGCGGCGCCCAGTCGAATCAATAATCCCGATAAAATGGATGCATCTAGTCGGGAAAGCAGTTTTCTCTCTCGAGCCATCCGAATCGCATATATCGCTTCTTCGAGAGAACCTCGGGCAATCGAGAAAAAATGCAATCGCTCTTTCAAGTGGGCACGAGCGTAACCCTCCGAAATATTAAGACCAATAGAATCAACAGCACGCAATAATTGGTCGCCGAGCGAGCTTCTGTCCGCATAAGGCCATTGTCTCAATAGACGTGCTACTTTAGCGCTTACATGTTCGGCAAGCCTGACGATCCACAGCCTGCCAGGGATTGAACTCACAGTATCCATCAACCCTTAGATGCAAAAGTGACGGAAATATTCAGTATGAGGGAGGAGTTTGCCTCGTATTAAAGCTACCTATCGCCGCCGTTCAGGTTTGCCGACTTTCTGGTAAGCCGCCGCTCCGGTGAGCCGCCTCTCCTATTCCAGGTCGAAGTCGCGGAGGGGCTTCTCAACCTTACCGCCGTCTTTCTTGATCTGGTCAATGTTCTGTTTGAAGAGCTTGTCGGCGAGTTCTTTTTTCTTCTGCATTTCGTTGGAAGCTTTTTCGAAGAGTGTTTTTCTATTTTCTTTTTCTGTTTCGAGTTTTTTGAGAGTCGAGCCCAGCCGGTCGGCAGGACGCGCCGCGGAACTTGAAAGTTTAGCGCCTTCGTTCACATCGTAAGCCCACGTCGTTTCCGGACCGCCTTCCTGCGCATTCACCCAGCGTGCAAAGACAAACAAGAGATCCGATAAGCGATTGAGATAGACGATCAGGTTCTTGTC
>JANLWZ010000293.1:0-12061 GCA_031364865.1 Elusimicrobiota bacterium | reverse complement strand
ATCGTGATCGCCTTCATGTCCCTCGTATCACTTACCACATACCATGATGTTTGGGCGTTCGGCGATGACAATGCGGGTACGTCCGGCGCCGCCTTCTTGAAGATCGGCCCGGGTGCGCGTCCCGCTGCCATGGGTGAGGCTTTTACGGCCGTGGCCGATGATATACATGCGGTGTATTGGAATCCCGCGGGCCTGAGCCTGCTCAAGCGGCCGGAAATCACCGGCATGCACATGCAGTATTTCGAAAATATCGCTTACGAATTTGCGGCCTTTGCCGTGCCGACGCCACATGGGACGTGGGGCTTCTCGATCACGAATCTTCACACAAGCGATATTGAGCGCCGAACAGAAGATACGGACACCTCGCTGGGCGACTTTGGAGCGTCCGACAGCGCGTATTGGCTGAGCTACGGTAAGTCCGTGACGTCACGCCTCTCGTTGGGTATGAATGCGAAATACATCCGGCAGGTGCTGGACACTGAGAATGCGAGCGCCTTCGCCGCCGATGGCGGCGTACTCTATCTCACCGATTGGAATGATGTGAAACTCGGCGCCACCATCCAGAATCTAGGTTCGAAACCGAAATTCGTTAATGAATCGGATCCGCTGCCGCTCACGTATCGCCTCGGTGCCAGTGCGCCGCTTTTCAACCGCAAAATGCTGCTCTCCTCGGACGTCATCCTCCCGCGAGATCATCAGATCGGTATGGCTTTTGGCTCGGAATACAAGGGCCGCGTGTCCGGGGATCTAGGTTATGCGATGCGCGTCGGTTACAGGACCGACAGCGATGTCGATGGGTTCAAAGGGGTTGCCTTAGGTTCAGGTCTTTCGCTCGGACGTGGAAGCCTGGATTTTGCCTGGGTGCCCTTCGGCGATCTGGGCAATGCCTACCGGTTCAGCTTCAACGTGAAGTTTGGCGCACCCGGTGAGAATCTCGAGATGTCGGAATATTCTCAGATGAAACAGGCCTCCACCGCCAATTTTGCCGATGATACGCCTCCTGCCGTCCGCGACGCGGATGCCGCCGCACTCGAACAACTGCTCGCGCTGTAACCCCGGTCAAATCATCTATAATCCCCGCTCTTATGTCGGAACAAAGACGCCAAAACATCCGCAACATCGCCATCATTGCGCACGTCGACCACGGGAAGACGACGCTCGTGGACGCATTGCTGCAGCAGACCGGTGAATTCAAAGTCAAAGCCGACGCGGCTCAGGAAGCGGTGCTGGATTCCAATCCCTTAGAGCGCGAACGCGGCATTACCATTCTTGCCAAGTGCACCTCCGTCCCCTATAAGGGCATCAACATCAACATCGTCGACACGCCCGGGCATGCTGATTTCGGCTCTGAGGTAGAACGAATCCTCAAGATGGTCGATGGCGT
This sequence comes from Elusimicrobiota bacterium, assembly GCA_031364865.1. Classification (GTDB taxonomy): domain Bacteria; phylum Elusimicrobiota; class Elusimicrobia; order 2-01-FULL-59-12; family 2-01-FULL-59-12; genus JANLWZ01. The sequence goes on along the minus strand of JANLWZ010000293.1, from coordinate 10,677 downwards.
TCTCTTGCTCATCGACTCCAAAGATGGTCCGATGCCTCAGACCCGATTTGTTTTAAAGAAATCGCTCGAGCTCGGACTCTGCCCCATCGTGGTCGTCAATAAAATTGACGTAGCCATTGGCAACCCCGCAGAGGCGTTGAACAAGACCTTCGATCTCTTTGTGAATCTCGGCGCGAGCGATCCTCAGCTCGATTTTCCGACAGTGTATGCCTCTGGCCGTCAGGGATGGGCAACGCTGGACCTGAAACACCCCACGCCGGACATGAAGCCCCTCTTTGAAACCATCGTGAAGCACGTTCCGCCGCCGCTCGCGCACGCGGACGAGCCGTTACAGATGCTCGTCACCATGCTCGACTACAACGATTTTGTGGGAAGAATTGGTATTGGCCGTATCTCCAATGGATCGATAGCCAAAGGTCAATCGGTCGTTCTGATAGGCCCCGATGGGAATATTCCGTTTCGCGTCACACAACTTCAGGGATTCTTTGGTTTAGGCCGCCGCGAAATCGAAAAGGCCGAAGCCGGCGACATTGTGGCGATCGCGGGCTGCGCCGAAGTGACCGTGGGACTTACTTTCGCGGATCCCACCAATCCTAAAGCTTTGCCGCCGCTTACCGTCGATGAACCGACGCTTTCGATGGACTTTCTTGTGAACGACAGTCCGTTCGCGGGCAAAGACGGGGGGATCTTCCTCACGTCACGCCAATTGCGTGAACGTCTCGAGCGTGAAAAAGAAACAAACGTGGGCCTCCGCATCGAAGAAGTCGGCAACTCCGGCGTTTTCAAAGTCTCGGGCCGCGGAGAACTCCATTTATCGATTTTGATCGAGACGATGCGCCGCGAAGGTTTTGAAATGTCGGTGTCACGACCTCAAGTCATTTTCAAAAAAGAAAACGGCATCACCACGGAACCCGCCGAGTATTTAATTGTGGACGTGCATAAAGATTTTCAAGGGCAAGTGCTGGAATGTTTAGGCCGCCGCGGCGCTGAAATGAAGAATATGGTCACCGAAGGCGAAGACCGGTTGCGCCTCGAATACCTCATCACAGCGCGCGCCCTTATCGGCTTCAAAAATGAACTCCTGACCCGAACCAAGGGCACGGGTATCATGCACCACAGCTTTCATGGGTACATTCCCAAGACCGACACATCGACGTCGCGCCTGAACGGCGCCATGATCGCGATGGACCAAGGAGATACGACCGCGTATGCGCTCGACAATCTCCAGGAGCGCGGCGTATTGTTCATTGGCGCGGGAGTGTCGGTGTACAAAGGCATGATCATTGGCGAACATTCCCGCGAAAACGATGCCGTGGTGAACCCCTGTAAGGGCAAGAAGCTCTCCAACATGCGCGCGACGGGTTCTGACGACCTGATTTTGCTCGCACCGCCGCGTACGCTTTCTCTCGAGCAAGCCATTGAGTACATCGAAAACGACGAGCTCGTTGAAGTCACTCCAAAGAACATCCGACTCCGCAAAAAAGCCCTCGCCGCAGACCACCGACGTTCAAAAGACGACGAATAATCCAGCTGTTTTTATAGGGTCTTTCTTCAGACCTTTGTTATCCCAAGGCCATTGCTTTTGTCTAATTCTGGGTATAGCAGAGGAATGTCATGAAAAGGTTTGTTGGTCTTATCGTCTTAGCCAGTTTGTTTGCCCCAGTCTTCGGTCATGCCGATACAGCTTGTGGTGATGAAGGCCTTACGTGCGGCGATCAGGAACGCTGCTGCGAGCACCTGGTAGCCTTCTTCTCCGACGCCAGCTCCGCACCACCCTATGTCAGCGGCACCTGCGTCGCCTCCGAACAGAAATGTTCCGAGTTCTGGTGCGGCAATGAGCAGTGCAAAGCCGGGATATTCACTCGTCCCTCCGTCTGCTGCATCAGCCTTCCTGATGGAGCAAGTTCGAGGGAATATACCTGCAAAAGCTCTGAACTCAACTGTCCTGGCAATACACAGCGCTTGACCATCCGCGATACCCAGCCCACCCGCACCCTCCGTCGCGGCTAGAATCTCGACTCTCCACACGAAATAGGCTACAGTTACGCCACCCATGCAGCCCGATCAAAAAAAATCGTTTTTTGCACTTCTCGTCACTCAGTTCTTCGGTGCCTTTAATGACAATCTCCTCAAAGTCCTGATCACCTTGATCATCGTGCAGACGATGGATGACCCGGAAAAACGTTCCGCATTTGTCAATCTCTGCGGAGCCGTCTTTGTGGCACCGTTTCTCATTTTTTCTATGGTGGCGGGAAGGCTTTCGGACAAGTTCAGCAAGTCTCGTGTGATTTACGGGGTACAAATCTGGCAGATCCTGGTGGCTGTTGTCGCGACGGTCTGCCTGTTGGCACAGAACATTCCGTGGCTGATGATCTCGCTGTTTCTCTTGTCCATGCAAGCCGCGTTTTTCAGCCCGGCAAAATACGGCATTATGCCCGAGCTGATGGGAGAAGAAGAGCTCACCTACGGCAACGGCATCCTTAATATGGCGACTTTTGTCGCCATCCTCTCAGGCACTCTCGCCGGAAGCTTTCTTTCGACAAAGTTGGGACTGGCCTCTCTGCTTCTCGTAGGGGGGAGTATCGGCGGTTATGTGGGCAGCCTCTTCATAAAGTCTGTCCCGGCGGCGAAGCCGGAGGAGTCCTGGGCCTGGAATCCTATTAAGGATCTCTGGAGTAACTGGCAAATTATCAAAAGCGATCGCACGCTTAAACTTGGACTGATCGCCGTCAATTTTTTCTGGTTTCTTGGGGCGCTTCTGCAGCTCCTCATTTTTCTCTATGCGAAAGATTTGATGGATGCGTCGCCGAAGACCTCGGGGCTTCTGCTCGTCTCCGTCACGGTGGGTATCGCTCTAGGCAGTTATGCCGTGGGAAGGCTGTCCCGTCATGGGATTAACCTGAGATGGGTCCCCCTTGGAGCGATAGGCATGGGCATTTTTTCCATCGACCTTCTCTGGGCGTACACCTCCATGACGCGCACGTTCATTGATTTCTTTATGCTGGGAGTTTGCGGCGGCTTTTACGAAATTCCGCTGAATTCGATGATTCAATGGAAGAGTCCAGCGGGTGAGCGGGCACGTGTTCTCGCCACGCAGAATTTTATTTCGTTTGCGGCCATTCTTTGGGCGAGCGCAGCGCTCTGGATCATGGAGAGCTTTCTGAATTTTGATCCCGCCCAGGTGATGGGGGCAACCGGAGTCTTTATCCTGAGTGTTTTGGCAGGGCTTGCCCTCTTTTCCCGCGAAACCCGGCAGTTTTTCCTCGCCTCCATACGCCGCCCCAGAAAGAATCCCTAAAAGCAAAACCCCTCGGGATGTTATCCCAAGGGGCTCTGTTGTGCCGTTGCGGAAGTGTGTTTTTTAGGCTTTCTTCACGTTTGCGGCTTTGGGTCCTTTATCGGATGGCACGATATCGAATTCGACCGTGTCATTCTCGGCGAGGCTTTTGAAGCCTTCAGCCTGAATCGCGGAGAAATGCACGAACACGTCCGCCGACCCATCTTCAGGGGTGATGAAACCGAACCCTTTTGCGTCATTGAACCACTTTACTTTGCCTTTTGTAGCCACTGTTGTATATACCTCTACTATTTTTAGATTCCATGAGCTCATATAGACGCTTTCTGGGGTGAGCCTAAGCGGCGCACCGAGGATAAGGATACTACATTCATAGTCGATTGCAACGGCTTTTTACGTCTGAGGGACGTTCTACACAAATACACAATTCGGACAAAAGAGAGAAATGTGGATTTGTGTAGAACGTCCCCAGGTCGTGGGCCTCTGCTACTATATGCCCGTGCACAAGGAACATTTTGAGAAGCTGTTGAAGCTCATCGATATCGAGCGCGAGGCCGAACGCGCTGAAAATGAGCGAAAACTAGAGAAAATGCCGGTCCAGGCCCGCGAGGCTTTGGGCAAGACCGTAACGCGCCTGGTAGTCACTCGGGAAGACTATGGGGTAGGTAGCCATGTCCTTTGGGTCCTCTCCCGCCCCGCCTCTGGAGAGGAATACTCTCCCTTTCAAGCCCTCAATCAGGGCGACCTGGTCAGTCTCTCCTTCCAGGACGGCGAAATCCCCAAGATGAAGGGCACGCTTTACGATGTCGACCAATTTGAGATTACCGTAGCGCTCGAAGGTCTGCCGGCGCTCGAAGCTCCCCCTAAAGGCAAATGCCAGCTGGACGTTTTAGGGAGCGAAGCGACGTATAAGAGGATGAAAAAGGCTCTAGCTAATGTGGAGCACGCGCAGAAGAAAGAAGTCGCTCGGCTGCGCGAGATCTTCATGGGCGCAGAGCCGCCCACGTTCGATGAAGCGGCGCTCAAATCCAAGAAAAAACTTCCCTTTTATAACGAACGCTTAAATACCTATCAGCAGGAAGCCGTTCAAAAAGCGCTCGCCGCTGACGATGTGGCGCTCGTACATGGACCACCCGGTACTGGAAAGACCACGGTCCTCGTGGAGATCGTTCGACATGCGGTGGCGAGAGGCGAGCGCGTGCTCGCTTCGGCGCCATCCAATATCGCTGTCGACAACATGCTGGAAAAGCTTCTCGACACCGGCCTCAAAGTCGTCCGGATGGGACATCCCGCGCGTATTCTCGATTCCCTGCGCCATGCGACCCTCTCGGCGCAAGTCTCAGAACACCCCGATCAAAAATATATCGATGAGCTCGATGTTCAGCGCGCGCACATGGTCCGGGAATTGCAGCGCGCGCAAGATCGGCGCATGGGCTGGGATGAGCGCCATGCGATGCAGAAGGAGATCAACAAGCTGTGGCAGGAAGCGCGCGATGTGGAGTACGGCATCGGTAAAGGCATCGTTGCAGCGGCGGACGTGGTCCTCGTGACGCATGGGGGAATTGCCAAAACGCTCGCGAAGAAAGCATTCGACCTCCTTATTATGGATGAAGCCTCACAGGCGACGGAACCGCTCTCCTGGATCCCCATCACGCAGGCCAAGAAAGTGGTCTTCGCTGGGGATTCGCTCCAGCTTCCTCCTACGATCTATTCCGAAGCAGCGAAGAAACAGGGCTTGGGTATTACGCTCTTTGAGCGCCTGCAGGGCATTGTTCCCAAGAACGGGCAGACACTTCTGCGTGTGCAGTACCGCATGCATGAGACGATCATGGGCTTTTCATCACAGCAGTTTTACGAGGGGAAGCTGGTCGCGGACGAATCCGTGCGCGCGCATACGATTGAAGAACTGCCCGGAATCCAGCCTTCTACGCTCACCACCAAGCCACTGATGTTCATCGACACCGCGGGCTCGGGCTATGAAGAAGCGTGGAACGAACTTTTGGAGAGCCGCGAGAATGAAGGGGAAGCAAGACTTGCTCTCTACCTTTATCAGCAGCTGCGAGACGCCGGTGTGCCGGCAAAATCGATGGCAATGCTGACGCCCTACGTCGCACAGTCGCGACTCTTGAAAAGTTTAGCTGGGTCGGAAGTTGGTATTGAAATTGGGTCTATCGATGGATATCAGGGGCGCGAGAAAGAGGCTATTATCCTGTCGCTTGTGCGCTCGAATGACAAAGGTGAAGTGGGTTTTCTGGGAGACACGCGTCGCATGAACGTGGGTATGACGCGCGCGCGCCGACTCTTGATCGTGCTGGGTGACTCCACCACCCTCGCACGGCATCCTTTTTATTTCAAATTTATTGAATACGCCGACAAGCACGACGCGCACCACTCGGCCTGGGAATGGATCAAAGGGTAATCGATGAAAAAAGGGATCAGCCTTTTACTTTCCATCAGCTTTTTTCTTTCCGCAAATCCTTCCTGGTGTATTGAGGATCGCGAGTCTCTTTTTAATTCGCAGGCGCTCAGCGCTCGTCCCGCTACTTTCTCCTCCGAACTCAATCAAACACCGACGACCAGCATGTTCAGCTATGCATGGCATGAGATGCAGCGTGTGTATGCCGATACTCGCGGTGAACTCCTGCCTGCCCAACGAAACGGTAGTCTGTGGCTAGCTCTCAAGGGCGGGATACGTGCCTTTTACAGAGCGTACACAGAGCCTTCACGCGCCGATCGTTTGGCCATGGCGCAGCTTATTCGCAACGGTCTTTTTAAAGATACGGTGGTGGTCCATGAGAAAGACAGAGCGAAAGGCCTAGCCATTGAACACGAGCTTCGGTTTAGTTTTTATGGCTTTAAGCCAAAGAATTCCTGGCAAACCGCAGAAGAAATCAGCGGAGTCATCCTGAATGGCGAAAGAAGAATTGCGAAGGATCTTTCACCGGGCGAGCGCGATCGCATGGCGCATCTTTTAAAGGAAAAGAGAAAATATTTAACACTGCGCAAAGGCGACCCGGCAAAAACGATGGACGCCATTCACCAAAATGACTACTACCGATATATACGGCATGTTGAACTAATTCTGGAACGAAATCCCTACAGCATTATTTCACGGGATGAAAAAACGAAGGAAATTGCAGGCGTCGTTTTTTGTGCGCTTGGGTATGCGGAGAAAGCCGAAGATTTGCCGTCCACATGGCCTCAGCAGTCGGTTTGGCACCATCACCACCAGAGTGGCAAGCGCAATGCATTAGTCGACTTCTGGTTTACCGGAGCAACAGGTGGCATTGCGGTAGCAACCTTGAAGGCTTCTTTTGAGCTGGCGGCCGCGGCGCAAGTATCAGAAAATCCCAATCTTACGGTAGAGGATGGTCATATCTTTGCCTACAGCAACATTCGTACCCTGTGGAAGTATCCTCACTTCACAGCTGCAGAAATGGTCGAGGCGATCAAGCAAGGCACTCGCAAGGACTTTGCCATCAGTGGACATTATGGCCGAGGCGCAATCCCTGCCCATATCTTTGAAAAGGGGCATCTCTTAAACATCGGAAGAGGTGCAGTTGTCGTCATGCAGTACATCAAATGGAGGGTAACGGCGGAGCAACTGCACAAATACGCAAAGAAGAATAGGCGCCGCGCCAAACGTTTCAAGGTCCACCCTGCCGTATTAAGTGCCGCATAGTAGTTTTGCATCTAAAAACAGATACGAAAAGAATTAACTCTCCCGCAATATTCCCGTAATACAAGGTTAACCCTTAGACGATAGACTCATGGGGACATGAGAACACTCCTGAATCCCTTTGCCGATCGTATCGCCTTCCGGAGGCCCGATCTCGCTGCGTCTCCGCGAGAGAATCGCCGCCGCGAGCTGATGGGGCTTATCGGAGCCACGCTCATCTTCTTCGTTGGCCTACCGGGTCACTCTTCAACCTATGTTGCCTCGGCGCAGCATATGGCGAGAAGCCTGGTTAAGCTCGTACTGATCTTCCTGGGACTTGCGTCGCCTTCCCCCGTTTCTCAAATCAATGTCGCGCGCCTTCCTGCTCCTCTTAAACACGAGGTCCCCGTGGTGAAGATCATTCGCACGCCGCGAGATTTCAATGTATTGAGTACCTATAGCCATTACCGCTTATACACCTACAAATTTGAAGGAACGGCCAAGCATCAAGGCGCTGCCTGTCCGAACGCGAGCATCCTCGTACGCGTCATATCCAACGAAGAGACGATCACACGCGGCGGCATCACGGCCGCGGACGGTACCTTCTCCATCGAAGTGCCTGTGCGGGCCAAAGAAGGTATTCCGGTGGATTGGAAAGTGGAGGCTTTCACTCCTGAATTTGAAAAGATTGAAATGGCAGGCCGCCGCATCGTTCAGCAGGAAGAAGAGCAAGCCAGTGCCCCCGTCGTAGTGACCTCCGCATTCGAATTCGTTCCCTCCCTGTAAAGATCACTCCCAAATCCTTCGTTTGTTTGACGTCAAAGAGTGAATTTCTGTATGCTCATGGCTCCTGATTTTTCCTTTTCTTAATTTCTAATTTTTATTAAAGGCAGCCATGGCAGAAACAGTCCCGCAAGCGAACACAGTCAACCCGGAGATTTCACGCCGTTCCTTTCTGAAGCTTGGTTGGGGAGCACTACTCGGATTTTTTGCTTCCAGCACAGGCGCCACACTTCGCTTTATCTTCCCGAACGTCCTGTACGAACCGCCGCAGACTTTTAAAGCCGGACATCCCGATGAATATCCCATGGGCGTCTCCACGAAGTGGACGAAAGAGCAGCGCGTATGGATCGTGCGCAACGAAGCTGGCATTTACGCGCTTTGGGCACGTTGCACGCATCTGGGATGCACGCCCAACTGGTTCCAGGCTGAAAACCGCTTCCGCTGTCCATGTCACGGCTCCAACTACACAACGCAGGGCGATGTGATTGCCGGGCCCGCCCCCAAGCCTCTTTACCGCTGCGGCATCAGGCTGCTGGCGTCCGGTGAGATCCTGATTGACAAGAGTGTGCTCGAAGGCCGCCCCGTGCTTCGCGAAAAAGATCAATTTTTCGTCAAGCTCGCGTAAGTATGAAGCTTCCCTTCCAGATTCCTCCAATTCCTACCTTCGAAGAAGCCAAAAAGATGGTCATCGATTCGCAGATCTGGCGCTCCATCTTTCGCGGCGGCGTCTGGAAAGACACGCCTCGGGACCGCGCTCAGCACATCCTCGGCAACGTCTGGCTCCACCTGCATCCGTCTCGCGTCCGCAAACATGTCATTGATTGGAAGTACACGTTAGGCCTTGGCGGCCTTTCCTTCTTCCTCTTCCTTATATTGACCGTAACGGGCGTACTCCTCATGTTCTATTACCGCCCGTCCGTGGAGCTCGCCTACCGCGACATGAAAGATCTGGAGTATGCGGTCAGCCTGGGCAGTTTCCTGCGCGCCATGCACCGCTGGTCGGCGCATGCGATGGTCTTGATCGTCATTCTGCACATGATCCGCGTCTTCCTGACCGGTTCCTACAAAACGCCGCGTGAATTTAACTGGGTGATCGGCGTCATCCTGCTGGTCGTCACCCTTTTCCTTTCGTTCACGGGATATCTCCTTCCGTGGGATCAGCTGGCGCTCTGGGCCGTCACGGTAGGAACGAACATGGCGTCAGCTTCTCCCATGCTGGGTGCCGAAGGTCCGTTTGCGATCCTTGGACGCTCGAACGATGTGCGCTTTGTTCTCTTGGGAGGAACGGCCGTAGGCGCGAACACCCTTCTGCGCTTCTACGTTCTGCATTGCGTCTTTGTTCCTCTGATCGCCGGTGCGCTCATGATGCTTCACTTCTGGCGCGTCCGTAAGGACATGCTGTCTGGGCCGCCGATCACGCCTCAGGAACTCCCGCACGACAAAGTCGATGCGTGGCCGCATCTCGTGGTGCGCGAATATCTCGCGGCCATCGGCTGCATGATTTTTATCACAGTCTGGTCGATCCTGCAAAACGCGCCGCTGGAAGAAATCGCCAATCCCACCGTGACACCCAATCCGTCCAAAGCGCCTTGGTATTTCCTGGGACTTCAGGAACTTCTCGTTTATTTTGATCCCTGGATTGCCGGCGTCGTGCTACCCACGCTCATCATGGTCGGCCTGATGGCCATTCCTTATATTGATCCTGATAAGAACAAAGGCGTTGGCCGCTACAGTATTAAGGAAAGGCCGCTGGCCAGTACCTATTTCCTTTTTGGCTGTGCGATGTGGTTCGTGCTCATCTTCATCGGCACCGTCCTTCGCGGTCCCAATTGGGACATCTATATGCCCTGGGAAAGCTGGACGATCCATAAAGCTCCGCCGCCTCCCACGTGGAGCCTTCCTCTCTGGGCGGGTCTGTTAACCGTGGGCGGTTATTTTGCTGTCGGCATGGCTCTTCCTCTACTCATGAAGGCAGATTTTGAATGGAAGAAAGCTCTGCGCAATGGTTTGCTGGTGGTGGTAGGCATTGCTTGCATCGCCAAGCTGGGGGCTAACCTTCACTGGGAGCAAATGATCTGGATCATCCTCTTTTTGTACATGTACTACATCCTCGGCGTGCTCGTCCCCAGACGGCATCTTGTGAACCAGCCCAAGCAGCGTTATTTCATCACAATGATTCTTGTGCTCATGATGATGGGCGTCCTCATGAAAATGGGCGTCCGGCTCGGCTTCCATGTGAAGTACGTGCTCACTCTGCCGCAGTTCCAGTTGAATATTTAGCATGCTTCGAAAACTTTTCATCTGGGGCAATGTCATCCTCCTTCTGCTCTTCGTGGTCGCGATCGTCAAAGACGTGGCAGGCCCGTTCTTTCCAAAACGCTGGGCGCATACCCAGATGAGGTACAAGAAGATGCAGGCCGACGCGGAAGCGGCGCCGGAAGCCAAAGCTGCCATCCGGAATCGCCCCGTCGAAATCAAACAAATCCTCGCCACGGACCTTTCGCAGATCGATCGCTGCACGAGCTGCCATCAGGGCATGGACCCTCTGGCCACGCCGACGCTGCAAAACACCTTCGCGGAAAATCCTTTCAAGTCTCACCCTGGCGACTTTCTCAAGCACCACCCGCCGGAAAAATTCGGCTGCGTGATCTGTCACGGCGGCCAGGGCCTGGGCACTACGTTTGTCGGCGCGGCCCACACGCCGAAGGATGAAGAACAGAAGAAAGCCTGGAAGAAAGCGCATGGCTGGGAACCCGCGGAACATTGGGACCGCCCCATGCTGACTGGGTCTTTTATTCAAGCGTCCTGTGCAAAGTGTCACGGCAATCATGCTGAAGTGCCAGGCGCCGAAGTCGTGACGAAGGGCAAAGAGCTTCTGGGTCAGCACGGCTGCCTCGGGTGCCATCAGTGGAAAGGTTTTGGCGGGCCGGTGAGCGTGGAA
>JANLWZ010000284.1:0-2669 GCA_031364865.1 Elusimicrobiota bacterium | reverse complement strand
CTCGGAGAGTTGGTCCAGCGCATCATACGCGGTTTCTGAAAGTCCGTCAGCGAGGCTCAGGCTATAAAGATGGTAGCCGTGCGTCCGAAAAAACGTAGTAATCTGCTGTGGATCCATTCCTAGGATCTCCATTTTTGACCGGCAATATTCTACGGCGACAGCGACCTGAGGATTGTCTTGAAGAATCTTCTTCATACCTTCCAGCGCAGGTCCTTCAAACCCTTGGATATCCAGCTTGACGAAAGCCACGGCTTTAGCCTCCGTGAGTGAGTCGACAAAATGATCCAGCGACATCATAGGAACGGAAGCCGATTCTGCAGCCTGTCCTTCCTCGCCTTTGAAGCGGTCCGTCATGAGACGATGATCACTTTGATCCGCCGGGTTGATCCAAAGGGTCATTTGTGCCTCCCGATCGCCAATGGCAGCCTGAACTGGCAGGACCCGGTCCTGCAGACGCCTTTCCCTGCAAACGGCTTGGAGCTGCTGAAAGTTGCGGAGTTCCGGCTCAAAGGCATAGACTCGGAATCCAGGGCTGACGACTCTCGCGAAGACGGAGGCCGTGTAGCCGATATTGGCGCCGGCGTCCAGGATGTGACCATTTTTGAAAAGTTCGGGGTGTTCCTTGGTCAGGCGCAGAAAAGGATCTTCGATCTGGGATTTGTAGTAGAAATAGAACTTTCGAAAGACCTGCTGGCTGATGGGATGGTTCAAAATGCCCATGGCATTCATGCGCGAGTAGGCATGGATCATCTTTCTCTGCCAAAAATTCCCCACAATCGTTGATTCGGTCTTATTCACAAGCGGTAATTATATCTTTTGGACGTCCGGTTTAGCCGAGGAAAGACCTCCGCGCAGGCTGGCTGAAGACTGCATTGCGTAGGGATCTAGGAAGATAGCAAAGTGCGCGCAAAATGAAACCTTTTCGCACTTCATATGTGAAAGGCACCGAGCGTAGATGTTCTTGAGCTTGCTGCACTTCCCCCCGCTTCAGGGCATGCAGAGCTTTGAGCAACTGGAGCTCGTATTTTTCATGATTGGCGCCCCATGCCATCGTGGCCTGTGGGACCTGATTCAGTAGATGAGCAGGCACTTCTGACTGGCCGGACCTCCGCAGGCGTGAGCACTCTTGAGCCGCTTTGGCATACCACTTTTGTTTATCGCGTTTTGCAAAGCTCAGGCTTTGGTCATCCATCCGTAAGTTGTAGAGAGTTTCCGGAAGCGCGGCGATGTCCGCTTGTTCAGAAAGGCGCAGAAGAAAATCGTAATCCTGCGAATACTCAAAGAATTCCCGGTAGCCGCCGGCTCTTTCCATAGCTTGCCGGCGGCAAAGCCATGACCCGTGCGCGAGAATATTGCGATGAGAAAGAAGGCGACGGAGAGCTTCGGGACTGGAAGGCGGTGTGATCTGGCCAAAGACGCGGCCTTGATCATCCATAAGATCATACGCGCATCCGACCAACGCGACCTGAGGATGACTATCCAGATATTTCTTTTGAAGCCTCAAACGTTCGGGAAGGCTGGCGTCATCGGCATCATGCCGTGCGACGTACTCCCCTTTGGCGTGCGAGAGCAATTCTTTCAAGGAAGCCGTCAGACCTGAGGATTCCGAATGCTTGAACAGGCGCACTTTAGGATTGCGCGATGACCAGTCTCGAAGAAGGTGCTCCGTGCCGTCTGTGGAACCATCATCCATCACAAGACATTCAAAATCGGAAAATGATTGACGCTCAATGGAGGCGATGGCTTCAGGCAGATACCTTTGACCGTTGCGCACGCTCATAAGGATGGAAATCGAGCGGGATCCCGGCATGACTATGTCTCGGAATCGTTCAAGGCGCGGTAAGCAAAACCCAGGAGCACCCAGATAAAGACGCCCTTGAAAGGATTTTCCAGCGTGACATCCGTTAAAGAATGACCCAGGCAGTACAAAATTCCTAACGTCGTTGCCATGACTTCGGGATTCACACCTGACGTGCGCGCTGGACTGCTTTTGGAATAGTGAAAAACGCGCCGCGCGAGCATGAACAGTATCGCGCCTGCGCCTAAGAGACCCAGAAAGCCTGTCCGGTAAAAAATGGCGAGAAGGGAATTGTGTGGATCAAATCGTTGTGTCGTCAGCCAGTATTCGCCGAAAGCCGGAAGAAATGGAAATCCAAACGGAATGCCGAAGAAAGCCCGAACCCACCGATTGGCATGCAGAGGCGGTACGCCAATGAAGATTTTCCCGCCTTTGAGCGCGGACACTTTTTTACGGACATCTTCTTTTGCTAACTCAGCGGCAATCTCGGCATTTTGTGCTGATAAGGTTGAGTCATTGGACTTTTGTGTGTCTGTCGCGGCAACACCATAATAGCGGCCTATCCCTGTATCGCCTACCCCAGTATTCGGAATGGACAGAATGAATACTTTCTTGGCCTCTTTCGCCTCCCCAAAAATGAATATCTGCTGGATGGCGTCGCTCCATAACTTCAGGCGAGTGACAACGTTGGGAGATCGTTTGCCTAAGGCGAGTGTGCCGATTTCCTGGCTGAGCTCCGCGGGTATCATGGCTGAGCCAGGAAGAATGAGGAGACCAAAAGCGGCGATCAGACCTGCGGCCATACTGATCAAAATGCGCTTAGAAACCTGCAGCCACGAGATATGCCAGAAGCCGGCGAGGGCCGAGACGA
>JANLWZ010000267.1:0-16510 GCA_031364865.1 Elusimicrobiota bacterium | reverse complement strand
ATGTTCTGCGATTTCTCTAAATCGAGGTGGTCTTGCGTCACTTGGGTCCACGGAAGAGCGATGAGGCAATCGAGATAGGTCCGGATGACGGTGGACTCCGGTGAATACGGCATCATACGCTCCAGCCGCGATACTTCTTTTTCAGCGGCTTCCTGAGCTTCGGGCGTCATCTGCGCGGCTTTGATCTTTTCGCGCAGCTCATCCATTTCCTTCGTACTGTCGTCTTTGTGCTTGAGCTCTTTCTGGATGGCTTTCATCTGTTCATTCAGGTAGTACTCTTTCTGCGTCTTTTCAATTTGCGTCCGTACACGGTTATGGATGCGTCGTTCGATCGTTAAAATTTCAATTTCCGCATGCAGGACTTCCACCAACCGTTCGAGGCGTTCTCCCGGATTGATGATTTCCAGCAGAGGCTGCTTCTCGGAAAGCCTGAGAAGAAGGTTGCCCGCGATGAGATCGGAAAAACGTGCAGGATCGTCAATGGCATTCAAAGAAATAGCGGTTTCGATCGAGACGCGCTTGTTCACTTTAATGTACTGCCCGAAGAGTTGGGCTGCCTGGCGCATAAGCGCTTGGATCTCCGGGGTCGATTCTGCAGGAACTTCCAAAACATCGACAGAGACCTCGCAGAAATCTTTGCCACTGGCCACGTGAAACTGACGAATCTTGCCCCTGGCCTGTCCCTCGACAAGGATCTTGAGCTGGCCGTTCGGCATCTTGAGGAGTTCGAGGATTTTGGCGGTGGTGCCTATGGTGAAGAGATCGCTCTCCTGAGGATCATCCACTTCGGCCTGTTTCTGGGCGACAACAAAGACCAGATGTTGCGCGGCCATGGCTTCTTCCAAAGCGCGAACGCTTTTGGACCGCGACACATCAAGTGGTACCACCATGTGCGGGAAAACGACCATATCCCGCACGGGCAACAGCGGCAACTTAGAAGTCATGATAGTCCTTCGTCGTCGTTCCTTGAAGTTGTCACAAATCTGGGCCTTTCCTATTGACGCGAGGGTTCGAAAGGACTTCTAGGCAATCTTCTTTTCTTCTTTGTACTGCAGGATTGGCGGGTAGACTTTGTTGATTACTTTGTCATCCACGGTGCAGCGCAGTAAATTCTGCTGATCCGGAAGTTCGTACATGACGTCCAAGAGAACTTCTTCGATAATCGCGCGAAGTCCGCGTGCGCCCGATCCGCGTGTGAGCGCCAATTTAGAGATCGCGTGCAGCGCTTCCTGCCGGACGTCTAGTTCAACGCCTTCCAGATGGAACATCTTCACAAATTGTTTGATGAGGGCATTTTTCGGCGCCGTCAATATCCGGACCAGCGTGTCTTCGTCCAGATCATCCAGCGTCGCCACGATCGGCAGTCGGCCGATGAGTTCGGGGATCATGCCCGCGCGAATGAGGTCTTGCGGTGTAACGTGTTTCAAAACGTCACCGATGCGCGCTTCCTGCTTCGGACGGACATCGGCGCCAAAGCCGAGGCCACGTTTCCCTACGCGGCCTTCGATCACTTTTCCAAGGCCTTCGAACGCACCGCCGCAGATAAAAAGAATATTGGTCGTGTTGACCTGAATATATTCCTGCTGAGGATGCTTGCGGCCGCCTTGGGGAGGGACAGACGCCACAGTGCCTTCGAGAATCTTCAGTAGGGCCTGCTGAACGCCTTCGCCCGAAACGTCGCGGGTGATGGAGGGGGAGTCTGTTTTTCTGGAAATCTTGTCGATTTCGTCGATATAGACAATACCGCGCTCCGCGCGTTTCACGTCGTAATTGGCGTTCTGCAGCAGGCGCAGGATGATGTTTTCCACGTCCTCGCCTACATACCCCGCTTCCGTCAGCGTCGTGGCGTCGGCAATCGCGAAAGGAACATGCAGAAGCTTCGCCAGCGTTTGCGCGAGCAGCGTTTTACCTGTGCCCGTGGGCCCGATCAGAAGGATGTTGGATTTCTGCAGTTCGACGTCGCCTGGATAGACCTGCTGCGAAGCAATATCCATTCTGCGGTAGTGGTTATAGACCGCCACGGAAAGAGTTCGCTTCGCGCGTTCCTGGCCAACGACATACTCATCCAGCACGCGCTTGATCTCCGCTGGTTTGGGGACGGATTTCGGTGTGCGGCGTTCATCTTCTTCGGTGATCTTGTTGAGCAGTTGGAAGGAATTGCGAATACATTCCTCGCAAACGTAAATCCCTTGCCCGCCGATGAGGCGCAACCCCTCACGCTTTCCCTTACCGCAAAAGATGCAGTGAAAGAGTTCTTTGGGATCGCGTGGAGGGGGTGTACTCATTTTTTTCTCACAATCACTTCGTCGATGATGCCATAGACCTTGGCTTGTTCGGAGGAGAGGTAATAGTTGCGCTCAGAATCGTGCTCTATCTTCTCCGCTGTTTGGCCCGTATGCTTGGCAATAATTTCATTTAATCTTCGTTTTGTGTCGACGATTTCTCTGGCTTCGATCTCAATTTCGGTCGCCTGACCCGAGATGCCGCCGCCTGAAATGAGCGGCTGGTGGATCATGATCCTCGAATGAGGAAGTGCAAAGCGCTTCCCTTTACTTCCGGCGCAAAGAAGAACCGCACCGAAAGACATGGCCATTCCCATGCAGATCGTGGTGATCGGACAGCGGATGTACTGCATCGTGTCGTACACGGCGAGACCGGCGCTGACCATACCGCCTGGGGAATTGATGTAGAGATTAATTTCTTTTTCAGGATCATCCGCTTCGAGGTATAGAAGCTGCGCGATGATGAGGTTGGCGGAGTCGGTCGTAACGGTACCTTCGTAGCCGCCGACAAAGATAATTCGATCTTTGAGCAGCCGGGAGAAAATGTCGTACCCGACCAGGTTGCCCTGGCTGACGCGTTCCAGAACTGTGGGAATCATTGAGACCATGGTTTGAGGCTCCTCTCTTCTTGTCTACTTAGACTTAATTTTGGCGTTTTTTTTCAAAAAATCAAGCACTTTCGATTCAGTCAGGGATGCGCGGATGGCCAGATCACGCTCCTGGAAGTACTTATCGACGCTGGCCGGGTTATCTTTGGTCTCCGAAAGCGCCTTATTCTTGAGCTCATCCAGGTCGGCTTGGCCGGCTTCGAGCTTTTCCTGGGCAGCAATCGCTTTCAGGATGTAGGACAACCGGACGTCTTTTTCCGCCTGCGGGCGGCACTTCTCTTGAAGTGTTTTCTCTGTTTGAGGATCGGATTGGCCGATGAGACCCTGGCGTTGAAGATTGCTCACCATTCTTCGGGCCAGCGTTTGTGTGCGTTCTTCCACGAGAGTCTGTGGAATGGAGAACTTATGATGGTCGAGCAGCGCTTGGAAGATCTGCTCTTCTTCGTCTTTCTGCGCTTGATGGTCCTTATCCTTTTGCAGGTTTTCTTTCACCTTGGACTTCAATTCTTCCAGGGAGGCGAGTCCTAAGTCCTTTGCGAAATCATCATCGAGGTTCGCGAGCTTCTTCTCTTTGATTTCGTTCACTTTCACCTGGAATACCGCCTCCTTGTTCGCCCACTGCTTCTGGGCGTAGTCAGCGGGGAACTTTACCTGAACAGTGCGCTCTTTGCCAATGTCGGCGCCGAGAATACCTTCGGCGAAACCCGCAATCGTCTGGGGCTGCGTCATGTCGAGCAAATAATTCTTGGCGGTACCACCGGGAAACGCTTTGCCGTCGATCTTGCCTTCGAAATCAATGACGGCAAAATGGGACTTTCCCACGGCTTGTGCAGATGAAGCAACGAGGGACGCATTGCGTTCCCGTACTTCTTCCAAAGTTTTCGTGATATCGGCTTCTGTCACAAGGGTCGAAAGCTTAGTCAGTTTGATGCCTTTGTAATCTTTGGCCTTCAGGACGGGATCTTTTTCGACTCGGAGATGGAAAACGAGCGGCTTTCCGAGGTCGTATTCCAGCTTTTCTACACGCGGCGTGTCGATCACTTCGAGCTTTTTCTCGCGGATCACCTGAGTCGAAGCGCGGCTGATGAGATCTTCCAGCATGGATTGGCGCGCTTTGTCGGCAAAATTCCGGCGGACCAGATCAAGAGGGGCTTTGCCGACGCGAAATCCGGGCAGCGATGCGCGCGCCTGTATTTTCTGGAAGACGTTTTCCAGTTCCTTCGCCACTTCATCTTTCGGCAATTCCACCGAAAGCGTGACAATGCATTCCTCCTCTTTGAGGATTTTCACTTTTGTGTTGAGCGGCTTTTCCATGGTTTCCATAAACAATCCTTCGCTTTATAAGTTCACTTCAAATCTTTTGGACCGGGCGAGACTTGAACTCGCAAGCCCTTGCGGGCACAAGGTCCTAAGCCTTGCGCGTATGCCATTCCGCCACCGGTCCGGAATCTGCGCCCTGCAAGACTCGAACTTGCAACCCTCTGCTTCGAAGGCAGATGCTCTATCCAATTGAGCTAAGGGCGCTAAATCGAACTTTGGGCCGTGCCGGAATCGAACCGGCAACCTGTCGCTTAAGAGGCGAATGCTCTACCAATTGAGCTAACGGCCCGCAAAACTGTCAAAGATTCTTGCGCCCTAGAGGAATCGAACCTCTATCAGTAGCTTAGAAGGCTACTGCTCTATCCATTGAGCTAAGGGCGCGTAAGCGAACCCCATGGCTCGGGGCGCCCGCAGAGTCGGGGCGGCCGGATTTGAACCGGCGACCTCCTGGTCCCAAACCAGGCGCGCTACCAACTGCGCTACGCCCCGACTCTGCGGTGGGGAAACCCCCGACCTGTCGCCAGACGTCTGGCGACCGCGCTACCAACTGCGCTACGCCCCGAACCATGGGGCTTGGGTCAAAAATAAGTGTGATTGGGATTTAAATCCTGCCCTAAATTCGCGACAGTTTACCATTTTGGATTCTCCCAACGCATGCGGCCGCCTGGAGCCAGAAGTGATTTAATAAGACTAATGAAAGCTGTCCTCGCCATAGATTTGGGCACTTCGGGAAGTCGCGTCATCGCGTTTGCGAAAGATGGCCGGATCCTGGCCAAAGCCTACTCCGAAATTCCGCAGCATTTTCCAAAACCTGGGTGGGTTGAGCATGATCCCTTCGACTATGTAAAAACGACGTTCAAAGCCTTGCGACAGGTGATTGCCCGTGTCGGCGCGCAAAACGTTGTCAGTTTAGGATTCACGAATCAGCGCGAGACCACAATAGTCTGGGACCGCCACACGGGACGGCCGGTGTATCCCGCCATTGTGTGGCAGGACCGGCGTACGGAAGCCTACTGTCAACGCCTGGAGCGTCATCAAGGAATGGTTCGCGCCAAGACCGGCCTGCCGATCGACGCTTACTTCTCTGCCAGCAAACTGCGCTGGATCTTGGACACCATCCCCCAAGCGCGACAACTAGCTCGCGAGGGAAGGCTCCTCTTTGGGACGCCAGACGTGTGGCTGCTATGGAATTTGACCGGACGCCGCACTTTCGCAACGGATGTCACCAACGCTTCCCGAACGCTCCTGTTTAATATCCGCCATCTTTCCTTCGACCATGAACTATTAAGGCTCTTCGGGGTGCCGGCGTCGGTTTTGCCGGAGGTGAAGGATTCAGATGCCGATTTCGGCGTGACGGATGCCGCGATCACCGGGCGAGCGATTCCGATCAACGCGATTTTGGGCGATCAACAGGCGGCTCTATTCGCGCAGGCCGGATTAGACCGAAACGTCATTAAAAATACTTATGGAACAGGCCTATTCCTTTTAGTGAATACGGGAACGCAGGTCATTTCCTCCCGCGCTTTGGTCAGCACAGTGGCTTGGCGGATTAGAGGTCGCGTAAACTATGCCTTGGAAGGCAGCATTTTAATGGGTGGAGCCGCTCTCCACTGGCTAAGGGACAGCTTGAAGATCTTGCCGTCTTACGCGCAAGCAGAGGCTCTTGCCAGGTCTGTCCCAAGCAGCGAGGGTGTCTACCTCGTTCCTGCATTTCAAGGATTAGGAGCACCTTATTGGAAGAACGGCACCACTGCCTTAGTCACCGGCCTCACCCGCCGGACATCGCGCGCCACAGTGGTGCGCGCGGCTCTGGAAGCGATGGCCTATCAATCGCGCGATGTGATCGACGTCATGCGGCGAACTTTAGGCGGCAGGTTTCGTGCGCTGCGGGTCGATGGGGGGGGATGTCAGAATGATTTTCTGATGCAATTCCAATCCGATCTTTTGAATCTGCCGATCGAGCGACCTCGAGTCACGGATACAACGGCCTTGGGGGCCGCTATGCTGAGTGGCTGGAACTCGGGCTTCTGGACGCTCTCCGATCTGGAATGCCTTCGCAAGGTCGAACGCGTCTTCCGGCCTTCCTCGCAACGGCGACAGCGGCAAAAGGAGTATGTAGGTTGGCAGACCGCTATTCGTCGTGTGCTGTTATGACAATGAGACGCAGATTCATCTTTCGGCGGCGCCAGCAACATTCTAAATAGGGATACGAACTTCCAATTTGTCCATAAATTGAAACAGGATAGTGCCGGGCTCCGCCAGCACGTCATAATTCGCTCTTTGTTCCTCGGGAATCAGCTCCAGATTTTTAATGTGGATCGACAGTTTGCCTTCATAAGTGAAGGAGTTGGAGGTCAACATCTTTTCTCTCACATTGTACAGCGCGCTTCCTGAAGCATAGCCATCAAAGGCAATTCCCGTCACGCTGTTTTTCGCCCAGGCAGGCGGCCTGTTAACGCGCGGCGTAATCTTTCCAGAGTAGGTCAACCGCGCGCAGTGTGTAGTGCCGCATGCTTCAAAACCTGCCAAATTCCAGACAAGCTCCGACTCCCATCCGATGCCCCATTCGCCAAGCGTCTGCTCCCAATTCGTCTGGTTCATCCACGTGCCGCCTGGGTGCTGCACGCCTTTCGGAAAAGTGAAGAAAAGAAAGTTGAGAGCGCGCCCTACCCCGGGCGAATCGGCGTTGCGTTTATCAATCAGCGTACCCTGGGCATCGAGGACAACCTTCGCAGGTGAGACCGTTCGATGATTTTTCGGGAGCGTGACATTGTTAAAAGTGTCGCCCACATGGATGGTCTTGACCCATTCGATGGCGCTTAGGGTAAAAGACTGACCTGTCTGCGAACGCAGATCAGCTTCCAATTGAAGCGTCCCTGTTTCCTCCAACTGGGTGGAGAGTAGCGGTGTATCGAGTGCGCCCTGACGATACGCCCAGCATTTACTTTCCAGGTGCGTTCCGGCGAGAAAGGGGGGAAGATTGCCACTCGGCTGATATTTGAGATGAATGCCGTTGAGTTTAAGCCGTGTGAGGGGAGAAAGATAGTAAAAGACGCCATAAGCTATCGCTGCAATGCCGGCTGCCACGATAAAGAGGTAGCCAAACCGAGAAAGAAAGGCCAGAAGAGAATTCTTTACGGCAACGTTCTGTTGCAGGACGGAAGGTGATCGAAGGCGCCGCCGACATTTTGGGCAGAGCTCGATGCTGTCTTCCACCCAGTAAGTACAGTAAGGGCAAACCATTTGCGATAGGGATAGCGTGAATAAGAGGCGATTTCAAGTTAAATTCCTGAATTTGTTGCTTCGACCCGGATGAATATTTTTAGCTTGAAAATGCACGTTTTTCAGTTTAAGCATACTGCAGGCCGGAATGCATTGGCTTGATGTAAATAGGGGAGGCTAGATATGGGTTCAAAGTTGAAGAAAGTTTTTTCGTGCGCGGTAAGTTTGATGCTCCTGCTCGGTTCGGAAGCTGCATGGAGTTGCGTGCCAGGCATGATGTCGATCGATGCCGTCCCGTCGGCCACTCTCCAGACATCCCAGGGCGTAGGGGTGACGATCTCGTCCTGGTACGGCCAACGCGACACCATGCGCGCGGGCACGACCAATGTGGAGAACGACGAAGGCAAAAAGACCACCACATTCTCGAATACATTAATCTTGGATTACAACGTCTATAAAAACTGGACAGCCGTGATGGCCATTCCGGGTGTTCTCAACAACATTGAACATAACGGTCTCGACGAAAATAATTCCGGAGTGGGCGATATCGCCCTTCTCGCGAAATACTCGCTTTACCGTGATCGGATGTTTAACGCTTCTCGCGAGGTTTCGCTGATCGCGGGCATCGAATTGCCTACAGGATCGCGGCACGAAGAGGAAGGGGAAGCGCTCGACGATCAAATCTTGAGCGCCACCGAACAGTCGGGATCCGGAACGACCAACTTCATTGTGGGCGGCGCCGGGGTTTGGACATTGGCGCCGGCGATTGTCTACGGAGATGTGACCTATGAAATGTATGGCAGCAATGCCGCCTACCAATTCGGGAACGCTCTGGGAACACGGCTGGGGGCCAGCCTGCCCGTACCGCATGTTAAGCCGCTGCGAGTCACTGGTGAGTTTATCGGGCATTTTCTGGCGCGCGATCACTCGGATACGCCAGGAAACGGTGTCTTGCCCGACGGTAAAGTGGATAATTCGGGAAGCGATACGCTGTTTATAGCGCCAGGTTTAGAATGGCGAATTCATCCGAATTGGGTATTGAAGCCGGCCGTTCAAATCCCGGTTTATCAGAACATGCGCGGGACGCAGTTGAAGACGGATTACAACGTGACGCTGTCCTTGTCCACTCGTTTCGGGGCAAAAAGCGCTCACGTCGAGGAGTAGTTTTTCACCGTTCATCGATGCGGTCAAGAATTCTCATAGCGGGCGCCGCGGCGGCGGTTTTAGCCGCCGGCGTTGCTGCGGCGCCCCAGGCGCCGGGGTTGGTTGGGATCGTCCGCTGGTTGAATGTCTCCCAGCCGCCGACTCCGGCTGAGCTCAAGGGAAAGGTTGTGCTGGTGAATTTCTGGACCTATTCCTGCATCAATTGTATTCGAACGATGCCGCAGCTGAAATCGTGGTACGAGCGGTATCACGCGCAAGGCTTGGAGGTCATTGGCGTGCACACACCGGAATTTCACTTTGAAAAGGACCCGGCGAACGTTCAGGCGGCCATCGCCAAGTTCGGCATTCCGTTTCCGGTTGCGATGGATGACAACTACAAAACCTGGGACGCCTTTGCCAGCCGCACCTGGCCTTCCGATTTCCTGATCGACCGCACAGGAGCGGTCCGGTATCGGCATTTTGGTGAAGCGAATTATGAGCGAATTGAAGGACAGATCCAGTCCTTGCTGGCAGAGCACAACCCGGGATTTGTGAAACCCGATGCGGCGGCGCCTCCGAAGGTTGATTTCTCCAAAATCAAATCGCGCCAGATCTATTTGGGCCTTTTACGCCTGTCGTCTCTAGGAAATTCAGAGACCATCATTCCGGGTAAGCCGCAGACTTTCGCGCAGCCCAAACAATTGCGTAAACACAAAGTGTATCTGGTTGGAGAGTGGATGTTCGGCAAGGAATCCGCCCATTTGAAGTCTGACGAGGGCAAGCTGCTGCTGCGCTACGACGCCAACAAGGCCAATATTGTATTAGCGTCTGAGGCTAATCGCGATGCGGTGGTGGAAGTGCTTGTGGATGGGGAGTATGCGACTGAAGCCAATCGCGGCATCGATGTCTCGCTCGAAGGCGGCCGGGCCATCACCCGGATCAACTTCTCGCGAATGTACAACTTTTCGAATTCCAGCTATGGGGAACATATCCTTGAGCTTCGCTTCAAGGGACGCGGCATCAAGGTCTATACGATTACCTTTGGGTGATGAAATGACGGACTTTCTCTTTCTTCGATCGTTTCTGGAAGGGACAGGTAGTTTCTTCTCCTATTGTATCTGGCCTTTGATTCCGGGCTATGCATCGTTAGCCGTCGGCGTCGCCTGTGTGGAACAGCAGTCGGTCACCGGTCAACCGCGTCGTTGGTGGAAAGTCGGGATGACCACGTCGCTCTCATTTATCCTGGGATTTACCATGCTTTTCAGTTTAATGGGTGCTTTCGGTTCAGGTCCGGGCTCTTTATTCGGCAGTTCTATGACGGCGATCAAGCGGACAGGCGGGGCCCTGGTTGTTCTGTCTGCTGTCTATCTTTTATGGCGGCAGCCTCGTTCATCCTGGCTGCGCTGGTTGGGATGGCCTCTGGGCGCAGCTTCGGCTTGCGCCTGGATTCCTTGCGCAGGACCCGTTCTTTCCGCCATCTTTCATAGAGCCTCAGTTGCAGGGACACACATGGTGGGGATGCTCCTTCTGGCGGAATATGCCTTGGGAGTAGGCAGCTGGTTCATTCCCTTGGGTGTGTTGATTTCCGGAGTCTGTCATTTGCTTCAAGGCCGCCCGCGATTTGTTCAATGGCTGCAGCGCCTAGCCAGCGCCACGTTGATCGGAACAGGTCTGTTGATTTTCCAAGGCCGCCTCCGTTATTTCTTTCGTTGGGTTCCCGCTCCAACGCCCGATGCATCCCTTTCCGACCCGATCTCCCAGCGTGGACCCCATGTTCGCTAGTGCCCCCAGTGCAATCACATCCTCCGCTCTACTGGGACGCTATCAGCGTTTCGTGGTGCTCTTTCTCCTGGGAATCCTCACCATGCTGCTGATCGCGGCATCCGGGCTGATCATTCGCCAGCAGTCCCGCCTTCTCGAAGAAGCCTTTGTCCGCCGAGGCGTGGTCACTCTGCAACACCTTGTCGAAGTGAGCCGTGACACTCTTAAAGCCGGTGATCGGCAGACATTGACCGAAATCGTCTATGTGACCAAGGAAACCGATGATGATATTCAGGCAGCGGCACTGTTTAACGCACAAGGGACACTCGTCGCAGCCAGTGGCCCGGACGTGGTATTGCCGATTGAGACGGTGCAGGTCCCCTCTGTGGTGAGCGTTCGCGATTACCTTGTTGGACAGAGCCGCATTCTAGTGGGCCCTATACGTAATAAGGAGGGGGATGTGCTCGGGCTGGCGTACCTGCGTTTGTCCCGCGCAAAAATCACCCAAATCGCTGTGGAAGCAGCCGGTAAATTGGATGCCCTGATTGTTGCTGTTTTCGTGGTCGTCGGTGTTTTTCTGAATATTCTGCTGAAGCGGGTGAAGCTTCTGGCTGGGAAAGAAACCCAGCACATGCAGCAGCTCGCCCAGGCCTATGAGAATCTTCAGAAACTGCAAAACCAGTTGGTTGAGGCGGAGCGTCTGGCCGCTCTCGGACAACTCGCCTCGAGCATGGCGCATGAATTGCGCAACCCGTTAGGCGCGATTAAAAACGCGGTTTACTATATTCGTGACGCCTTGAAGCCAACTCCGCTGATGAAGGAAGACCCCGCCTTGGTGGAGTTTTTAGATCTGACGGATCAAGAGATCAAGAGCGCGACGCGCATTATCAGTGATCTCCTGGATTATTCCCGGGAGATGAAATTGTCTCGCCAGCCCACGGATGTTCACGCGCTTCTTCGCCAGATAAGGAATGGGTTGGAGGTCCCGGCCAATATAAAAATCGTGGAAGAATTCGAACCCGTCTCATTGCCTCTGGTGGAAGTGGATCCAGAGCGTCTTCGTCAAGTTTTTTCCAATCTGGTGATCAATGCGTTGCAAGCGATGCCCGAGGGCGGAGAACTCCGCCTGCGAACCCGGCTGGTTGGCGCTCAGGACGCTGCGCCGGCACTTCTCTTGATTGATTTTAAGGATACGGGCCAGGGCATCGCACCGGAGGAAGTCGGCAAAATTTTCCAACCGCTTTATACGACCAAGGCGAAAGGCACGGGTCTAGGGCTCCCTATTAGTCTGTCCATCGCTAAAGCACATGGCGGTACCATCGCCATGAGCAGCGAGTTAGGACAAGGAAGTTGTTTTACCGTTCAACTTCCCTTCAACAGGGAGGCGGCATGAACGACACGCAAAAAGCGCGCATCATGGTGGTGGATGACCAAGCCGGCGTCCGCTTGACGCTGAAAGGGATCTTGAGCAAAAAAGGCTATGAGGTCGAGGTCGCAGAGGACGGTGTCCAGGCCCTGGCGCTTTTGCAGCAAAAGCCATTTCACTTGGTGCTGATGGATGTGATCATGCCGCACATGAGCGGGGTTGAAACCTTTTTAAGAATGAAACAGCTCCGTCCCGATCTCCTGGTTATGCTGATGACGGCGTACGCCGTGCAGGAAGACGTTCGCCGGGCGTTGCGCGAGGGCGCTTACGCCGTGGTCTATAAGCCGTTCGATATGGACCGTCTTTTCCCGCTTCTGGAAGAAGGGCTTTCCCGGCGACCTCTGGTGCTGGTGGTCGATGGGAGTGTCCAGGACCGTCGCCTCGCCAAGAACCAATTGTTGGCTAAAGGCTATGGCGTTTTGGAGGTCGAAAATATGGATGACTGTTTAAAACAAATCGAAGAGCGGCATTTCCAAGTCGTACTCTTAGATGCAACCACAGCCGGATTGCCCGAAGGAATTAATTTTTTAAAACAGATAAAACTATGGCAGCCCGAAGTGGCGATCATTTTGATCGCCAATCCAGGAGGCGATCGGGCATTGGCACAGACATTGCCCCTCGAAGCGGTGGCGCGCGTGCAAAAGCCATTTGAGGTTGAAACGTTATTGAGGCTGTTAAAGCACTATTTACCCGGCTTTAGTCGGGAGAAGGAATAAAGGGGAAGAGATTATGATTGAAGGAACGATGTCATCCCCCGCGCATCTCTTCATCGTTGACGACGACGCTGCTTTAGGGAAAACGTTGATGGCCATTTTAACCAAGGAGGGGTATCAGGCCGAATGGGTACCCAGCGGTAAAGAAATGCTGAAGCGCCTGGAGACCGCGGCCGATCCCCTCCAAATCGCTTTGGTCGACCTGGGTCTTCCCGATATGCATGGTCTGGACCTTCTCAAGACGATGCGCAAACGCCGGCCGGACATGCCCGTGCTGGTGATTACTGGGAATGCCGGTATTGAAACGGCCATTGCCGCTCTGAATGCCGGTGCCTTTGCTTATCTCTTGAAACCATACAATGTGGATGAAGTCAAAAGCACCATCGCCCGGGCCGTTGAAAAGCAGTGGTTGATCATGGAAAACAGAAACTTGATGCATCAACTGATGGAGTTAAACAAAGCATTGGACTCACGGGTCCAAGAGCGAACAGAAGATCTCCAAGAGGCGAACCTCAAGTTGGCTTCTACGATTACGGAACTTCAAAGCACTGAAAAGGCCAAAGAAGAATTCTTTGCCATGGCCTCCCACGAGCTCCGGACGCCGCTGACGGTCATCATTGGAGTGGCCGGTAGTCTTCTGATGCGCATGGATGAATTAAAATTGGAAGAAATACGGCGCTACCTGGGACTGCTGGATGTGGATGCCCATCGCCTGCTTCAATTGATCAATCAAATTCTAGATATGGCGCAGATTAAGAAGTCGGGCGTGTCTCTGACCTATAGCCGATTTGATGTCCGGGCCCATTTGACCTCGCTCGTGGAGAGTTTCCGACTCAGTCATCCGGACGTAGCGATGGAGTTAAGTATCTCCGAGACCGTGCGTGAGATGTATTCGGACAAAGACCGGGTGAACCAGATTCTGATGAACCTCATTGGGAATGCGGTGAAATACGCCCCGAAAGGGGGACAAGTCCAGGTCAATGCTTTTGAGCGCGGGACGGACTTGGTGTTTCACATCACCGACACGGGACCGGGCATTGCGGGGAACGCTCTAGATAAAATCTTCGAACCCTTTTATCGCACACCGGACGCCGAGAAGAGTTTCTCCGTGGGAACGGGATTGGGACTGGCGATCGCCAAAGCCATCGTCGATGCATTTGGAGGAACGATCTGCGCAAAAAACCGCAAACCCCACGGAGCGGAATTTATCTGCACCCTGCCCAATCGGATGGAACGCAAGAACCCTGCCGAACAGATGTTTAAACCCGCGGCTTAAAGTCTAAGAAAACATGGGGTGGCTAACGGGACTTGAACCCGCAACCTCTGCCGCCACAGGGCAGCGCTCTAACCAATTGAGCTATAGCCACCAGAAAGGAATGAAACTGCGAAGCGGGGATAGATTACTAGATTAGCGCTGGCTCTTGCGAGTTTTAGAGAAATGGCGATTGCGATAGATATAGAGAGTATTCACGGATAGATCGTCTTCTGACATGCCGAAGGGTGACTCGGGCCGATGCCAACGATATTGTCCGAAGCGCAAATCCCTCCTGAAGGTTTCCTGCAGCACAAAATCTTTTCCAGATTCCAACCACTTGAAAAATTCAGGGTCAACGCGCCACCGCTGATGCTCCGCTGCCAGGATGTAGGGGACTTTCTTTGCAGCTTCGATAGAGCCTTTGAGATCGATAAGTGGAAAGTAAGGTTTATAGTTCACCAGATCAGGTGCTGTGGGGTACATGATGTCCGGCGTCCAGTGGAAAGCATGTTCAACGCCGCCAATGGGTGTACCTTGAGGAATATGCTCCCACATGCGCTGGGAGGCTACCTTTTGCGGAGGCGGTGTGTTGTGAAGATGGACCACAGCCAGCGCCGGAAGAAGTGTGGATCCATACAAACATGCCGTCAGTGTCCACGCCAAAGCACGATGCTTGCCTGCTGTCTGCGTAAAAAATTCAATCATGCGAGCAGTGAGAATGGCTAAAGCGGGAAGTGCTACCAGCAGTCGACCGGGCGTTGCTATCGCACCGCAACGATAGGCACCCGCCAGCAGTGCCGCCAGCCACAACAGCAGGAGTACTGAGCCGCGATCCTTCCTCGATGCAGCCCATAGGCAGGCGACTACACTGACCCAAAAAAACGCCATTCCCATGAGATAAGGATATGGATATTTAAAAGGAAAGACGATCTTATTGAGAAGTCCAGGAATGGGAATTTTGAGCCATGCCGAGAGCACCGCAAATCCCTGGAAAAACTGGCTGGGTGTAAGCATGAGAAAGGGACAGCCCAAAACAAATGCAAGCAGCGCAAGGCCAGCACCTTGTATCAGAGTTTTAAGCTCGCGTTCACGCGTCCACCATGCGTAGAGCATCGGTATGGCTAAAGCGAAAGCGGAGTACTTTGTGGCACAGGCCAGACCTGCGAAAAAGGCGGCCGCAAAATACCATCGCCTCGACGCTTTGGGCACGACGAGGTATTGCAGAAGGCACGCGATCGAAAGCATGGCCATGGCCATCGCTGGAATATTGGTGTAACTGTAGTGTGTGAGCGCAATAAAACCAGGTGTAATAGCCATCAACGAGGTGGAGATCAGCGCCACAGTCCTACCGTAACAACGGAAAGCGATGGCCCATGTCACCACGAAGGCGAGCAAAGCGTATCCAAGGACTAGATAGCGGCCAGCAAGATGGACGCGCGCATAAGTGAAGCGCGTAGGGATGACGTCCTTCGGTGAGTGAACAGGATTGAGATAGTCCAGGTGTTCTGCGATCCGGAGACTCATGGCATAGGACCAAAGATAGAGCGTAGGTTGAATCAGTTTTGGATTGGGAAAGCGTTCCTTGGAAAGCATCATGTTATTGAGCCCGATGATCCACATGCCCTCGTCGGCATGGTAAGAGAAAAGATGGGTATTGTCCGGCAATCCAAAGCGCATGCCTGGCCAGGCCAGCGATATAAACAGCGCCATGACAGGCAATAGAAGCAGGTGCTTGCGGTAAGGAAAGTTCAGCGTGTTAAATGATTTCAGAGGGTGGACCTGGGGGTGCTTTTTGTTGGCTGGCCAGAATGTTTTCGCGGAGTTTCAGAAGGATCGGGCGCATCGCCTGTACCGCTTTAAAGCGGTGACTGAGACTATTTTTCATCGTTGGTCCTAGTTCGGAGAGCGTTTTTCCGTGCTCCGGAACAAGGAACACGGGGTCATAGCCAAAACCTTCCTCGCCGCGCGGACGATCGGTGATGTAGCCATGCAGAACTCCTTCTACCGTTTGCGTCGCACCTTTAGGCACGGCCAGTGCAATGACGCAGCGAAAGCGTGCTTTGCGGTGTTCGGTTGGAACGCCTTTCATGAGCTTCAACAGCTTGTTGTTGTTATCCGCAAAGCTGCACTTGTGACCCGCAAAGCGCGCGGAAAAAACGCCCGGCATGCCATCCAGAATGCCGACTTCCAACCCTGAGTCATCCGCGATGGCGATGTGCTTCGTAAATTTAGCGATCTGGTAGGCCTTCTTTTGAGCGTTATCTTCGAGAGTCTTTCCGTCTTCTACGACATCCGGAGCGCCGGGAAACTGGTCGAGCGTCACAAATTCAATGGGGGTGTCGTTAAAAATGGCAAGAATTTCTTTGACTTTGTGCTGATTGCGGGTCGCCAGGACGACTTTAAAAGGTTCGTAGCCTGCGAACGGGCTCATCGCGTGGGAGCTCCTAATACTTTGCGCTGAAGCGTCAGTATCTTACCGATGCCTATCTTAGCGGAAGCGAGCATTTGCTGCAGAGACTTTTGATTAAACGGTTTGCCTTCTGCATTGCCCTGAATCTCCACAAAATCGCCGGAACCCGTCATGACGACGTTCATATCGACATCGGCTCGAACGTCTTTCTCGTAATCGAGATCGACATGACACTCGCCATCAATGATGCCTACGCTGACAGCGCCGAGTGTATCTCTGATGGGCCACTGCATCGCGCGATTGTCTTTTTGCCACATCTTCAAAGCATCGACGACGGCGACAAACCCCCCATTGATCGAAGCCGTGCGCG
>JANLWZ010000227.1:0-15901 GCA_031364865.1 Elusimicrobiota bacterium | reverse complement strand
TCGTCTTCCAATTGGCGTCTCGTTTGATCCAGGAGGCGCTTCGATTCCACTTCTGCATCTTTCATCAGCTGGTCGCGAAGCTGCTGCGCTTCCGCCTGTGCCTGCGCCACCATCGCGGAGGATTTCTCCTGGGCGAGTGCTATATCCTTTTCAAATTGAACTTTCATCTGGTCAGCGGCTACTTTGGCTTTGGCAGCTTCATCTAGTGACTTGCGAATGCCATCTTCGCGATCTTTCAGCGCCGCGATGAGCGGACCCCACGCTACTTTGCCTAAGAGCAGCACAAGCAGCGTAAAGCTGATAATTGTCCAGATGATGAGGCCCTTATCGGGGTTTAAGAGGTTTTCCATAAATTATCCTTTAGCTAGTACGAGTGCCGTGACAGCGTGATACGAACACCGTGACGACGTGGTACGCAGTGATCGGTTCTCGATACCACGTACCACGCCGTTCACTATTTAATGCGAAGCTGCTGCGGCCGGCTTCTCTGCTCCGCTTGTGCTGGCTGTGACTGCGCCGTTGAGCGCAAGCGCTGCCAACAAGCAAATGACGAGGGCAAAGAATCCCAGTCCTTCGATGAGCGCTGCTGGAATCAGCATCGAGGTTCGCAGGTTTCCTGCGGCCTCCGGCTGACGCGCGGTGCCTTCAAGCGCTGCGCTGGCGAGCTTTGCAATGCCGCCGGCGGCAGCAAGCATGCAGATGCCCGCGCCCCAACCTGCTCCTAAATAACCAAGTCCGATATGTAACATGTGCTTTCTCCTTTTCGTTGCTCCCAGACGCCTATATAGCAAGCTCCGGGGTACTACCACCTCGCGAAGCGAGGGTCGTACTTCAGTTTGTTGGTTGGTTAGTTTGTTAGTTGGTTTGAAGATTTCCTAACAAACCAACCAACTATCCAACTAACCAACTGCCGTCAATGTTGCGGATTTACCGCACCACCAACAAAAACGGCTGTCAGCAGAGTGAAGACGTACGCCTGTAGCAGTGCGACAAAGAGTTCGAGCAGGCCAAGACCGACGGCTGCCGCGATGGAGATCGGCGCGATAAAAACGCTCTTAAAGATGAAGATCAGGCCCATGAACGCGAGGATGACGATATGTCCGGCAATCATATTGGCAAAAAGCCGGATGCAGAGGGCGAAGGATTTGGTGAAGAGGCCAAGGATTTCGATGACGAACATAAGAGGAACGAGCCAGAAGGGAAGTCCATGCGGAATGTAGGTTTGCATGTAATGAACAAAACCCAGCTCACGTACCCCTGCGACATTGATCATAAAGAACGTCATCATGGCCATCCCTGCCGTTACGGCGATATTCCCAGTGGCAGTAGCTCCATAAGGAACAAGGCCAATGAGATTGCAGATCAGGATGAAAAAGAAGAGGGTCAGAAAGTAAGGAAGGTATTTGTCGCCGGCTTCGCCCAGATTGGGACGGACGATCTCGTCGCGGATATAAACAATAAAGATCTCGAAGAAGTTTGCCCAGCCCGTACTCACCACACCCGACTGGCTGCGCGCAATGATAAGCAGTGTCAGGAGAATGACGCTGGCAATCATCATCATGAGGTTGTGAGTCGTCAGGTGGAACGTGATGCCGCCTACCGTAAAAAGTTTCAGGATTTTGTGATCCAGAAGGTGATGTTCGAGGACGTGGACAAAATCCATCAGCGCACTTTCATGAAGAACGGGACTTGGACGACAGAAAAGAGAAAGTAAGCACTCCCCAGGAGCAAGAGCGTGCTGGTAAAAGGAGCGCCCGTCGCCCACAGGACGTAGACCACTACTCCCAAGCCTGCCAAACGCAGGAGTGCATCCCCTACAAAAATCGAATAGAACGCACTCCCCGGCCGGTGCAGTGCCCACCCTAGGCCCAGGAACGCGAGGATGCTCTGAAACCCCGTAATAGCTATGACTATAAAGGAAAGACTGAGGACAGACTTATGGAGGAAGAAAGAAGCAGCGAGCAGGAGTGCGGTAACGAAGGTAAGCGCGCTAACTCCCGTTAGTTTTGTCGACTGGCTCATGCGAAAACTCTCTGATGAAATTGTAAAGTCCGGCCCCGATGCCTATGAAGGCCCCGAGGACCGTTCCCCAGGGTGCGACTCCCCATTTCCGATCCACCCATATTCCAGCTAAGGTACATAAAAGTATGGTGATAGCCAGACTAGTACCTGCGTATAAATGCCGCCAGATGTTGGGAGGTGCTTGCACGGCGAGACGGGCGTAATCCTATCAAATTTCCTCTTGAAATTTTTCCGCCCTGGGGTAAGCTTAGGTCAACGTGAGTGCGATCAATTTAAAGGATTTTCCCTGGATCGATCCCTGGATTCCCGTCTCAGATCGCGGTCGGGATGCCTACAACAATGAGCTGAGCACCGAAGTGGGTTTGGATCATCCGCTGTACGGCGTGCGTGCAAAAGCGGTGGGACGTACCTGCAACACGGACGATATTTTGTTCCAGCTGAAAGACCACCCGATCGCAGAATTTGCGGTAGTGCACTTGACCTTTCGCGGGAAGCCCGAAAACGGCCCTCAATGGCCCAGCGTGACGCTCTACCGTGATTTGGAACACTTTGTTACTGCTCGCATGCTTCGCGATGCGGCCGCGTACGAAATCGACCAATCCAACCAGGCCGCCTAAACGGCTTTACACGTAATACCAATCGCCGAGACATGTCCATGGGCATCCGACACGGTTTTAAATTCCACCCGCACCTTTAGAAGTCTTCCACTTTTCGCTTTGTGCACGCTTTGAAAAGCCGTCTGTTGAGACTTGGTCAGCTGCGCATAGAGGCGTTGAATGTCTTCTGAAGACTCAAAAAGCATGTCGATCGTCTCTCCCAGGATTTCGTCAGACGAGTATCCATACAACTTCTCCGCCTCGGCACTCCAGCCCGTCAGAACGCCCTTTAAGCTCATCCGGATCATCGGTCCGTCGCCCTGTGCCGACCTGGAGGTGGAAGGTCTGCCCGATCGCAGTGCGCTGCCGACGGATTTCACCGCAAAGTAGACGGACACCAGCCCCATCAGCGTGAAGAGCGCCGCCACCAGTCCATGCAGACGGACCGACCAGACGAGATTGTTTTTACGCGACTCCATCTCTGCAGGAGACAGGGCGGGAAGAAATTTATTGAGTATGTTTACGACCAGATCCCGCTGCGCGTTCATGAAGGATTCAGACTCCTTCACAATCCGTTCTAGAGCAAGCGTGGCCGGCATCAGATCACCGCATTCATCCCAGATCTTCCGGATCTCTTTAAGAACTTTCTTTTCACGCGAAAGGAGCTGCATCCGCGTGTATTGCTCAAAATAGGTAGATCCTCTATTTTCATGCTCATGCATTTCGGATAAGTCGATCATCGTCCCGCCTGCCCAGCTGCGTATGAGCACCTGCTGCCAGGCGCGCGCTTGATTCTCAATATTCAGAGCTGCTTCGCTGCGCTCCTGAGCATCTGGCTGATTGCCGCGGATCAGCGGCCGGATATCCTTCGTGACCCGTGTGATGATGGAGGAGAAGTCTTGATCGAGCTTGTTTCTTAAGACCTGACGCTTGGCATTGACCTCAAGGACGTGCTCAATCGCCTTTCGAAAACCCAGGAAGGCCTGCAGAATGTCATCCACCGCGTCCTTCGGAAAGAGCTTCGAATTCTGCTGCTGAAAAGCGGGAACGGAGCTTTCAAATTCCTTATTCCCTTTGGTGACCAAATCGCGCATGGACGCGTCATCGTTGCGAAGAAGTCCTTGGACGGCAATATGCGTGCGTCCTAGATTGCCAATCAGGGCAGCCCGGAACGGGGAGGGATCTTTTAAGTCAGAAAGGTCGCCGACCGCACGGTTCATATCATGAAACTGCCAGAGCACGCCGCCGCTCATGAGCCCGAGGAACAGAAGTTCCCCGAGCCCAAAGGCGATAGCGGCGTTTCTACTTTTCAATTTTTATCCAATGCAGATGTCATGGCCGCGGACCGTCTTACGTCCGTTGGCTTTGGCGCGCTTGATCGCCTGGTCGAGATAATAGTCCACCAGGGCATTGAGCGCGTCTCCGATATCGGAGGAGCTGTGACACTTGCCCTTTGCGATTTTCGATTTCACCATCGACTTCACCACGTAGTTTGCTTTTCCAGCCATAAGAACCTCCCTAGTTTGATTTCGAAATACGAAAACAACCCTGCAAATGGTCGTCCACCATGCCGATGGCCTGCATCATGGCGTAGCAAATCGTCGGCCCAACAAAAGAAAATCCTCGCTTGCGTAAATCCATGCTCATGGTCACCGCTTCCGGCGATGTCACGGGAAGATGACGATAATCCGTTCTTCTTTTTCGGGACGACTTACAAGGTGCAAAACTCCAGAGGTACTTGTCAAAGCTGCCGAATTCTTTTTTCACCATGAGGAAGGCTTTTGCGTTGGCGATCGCGGACTTAATCTTGGCGCGATTGCGGATAATGCCTGCGTCCTTCATCAAGCGCTGAACATCTTTAGCTCCCATACAGGCGATCTTTTGTGCTCGGAATTGATGAAAAACCCGGCGGTATCCTTCGCGTCGGAGGAGGATCGTTCGCCAGGAAAGGCCCGCCTGTGCGCCGTCCAAGATGATCGCTTCCAGCAGCTTCTCATCCTGGTGGAGAGGCATCCCCCACTCCTCATCGTGATATTTTTGGAGATGAACGTCGTTTTCGGCCCATCCGCAGCGCTTCATAGGTCAAAAACAGAGCTAGAACTGAACGCTGGGAACTGTTTTGGCTGCCTCGGCCGCCTTAAAATAATCTTCGGAAGGCTTAAATCCGCCGAAACGCGCAATCAGGCTCGTGGGAAACATCTTAACTGTCGTGTTGTAGTCTTTGACCATGTCATTGAAGCGCATGCGCTCCACCGCAATTCGATTTTCAGTACCGGCCAACTCATCAGAGAGTCGAATGAATTGTGCATCGGCTTTCAGGTTGGGATACTGCAAAGACACAGCCAATATTCTCCCGAGGAGCGAAGAAATGGAATTGTCCGCAACGATCTTTTCTGACACGGTCGTCGCGCGATTGAACGACTTCAGGGCATCGGTGACCGCCGTCAGAATCTGCTGCTCGTGCTTGGCATACCCTTTGACCGTATTGACGAGATTAGGGATGAGGTCATTGCGGCGCTGCAGGACATTTTCCACCTGTGACCAAGCCGCCGGGATCTGTTCATGAAGTCTCACGAGCTTGTTGTAGGTCATCACACCATATCCAACAAATAGAACAACTGCTCCAAGTAAAACCAAAAGTCCTGTTTTGCTCTGTCCGCGCATGAAATTCCCCCTTAGTTTTTTCGCAAGTACGTCAGCACCTCTTCAATGACTGAAAGTGTTTCTGTAAACGAAGCACTTCTTAATGCCGCTTGCATTTTATCAAGCTCGGCATGTTTTTCCTCGGAAAGGAGCGCCGCCGCGCTGAAAATGACATGGAGGCTTGAAACCGCTTTTTCAAAGACCCTTTGCACTTGAAGATCTTTTTCTCCGCTGGACGTCAGCACCTGGCGCAACTTTAACTGGAGAAGCGCCAGATCGTGCTCCACCTGACTCTCGAGGTGTATTTTGTTGACCTTCAAACTGGTCAGCACATCCGGACCCATCAACACGCGGTGGCGACTCTGCATGTCGACAAACTCGATAGGAAAATCACGTGCAAAGTCATCCAGATCGTCAGGCGCAACCAGGACAGGAACCGCATGGCCTTTTTTCATCCAGTTTTGAATAGCTGGCCGCATCATCTCTAAGGATTCATAGGAAAGATCAGCAACGACGAGGACGTCGATGCGCGATTTCTTTGCATCAAACCCTGACCGAACAAATGAACCAAAGACAATGATGCTTTTCAGCCGGCCGCCGAGAGCTTTCTGCAAGGCACCGTTCAGCTTTTTAAGAGCCGCCTCTGGATCTTTCTTAATGATCGAAGTAAAAAGTGACATCGTTACCACCCCCCTGAGGCGCCGCCGCCTCCGCTAGATCCACCGCCAAATCCACCGCCCCCACCAAAACCACCCCCACTAAAACCACCGCTGCTCCATCCTCCTCTGCCAACCGAGCCGTATCGGCCACGAATTCTTAAGGCCGACATAATAGCGATGATGGCGAATAAAAGGAGGAATGGCATCAAACCTGGTGCCAGAAAATACAGAACTAACGATGCTATTCCAACATATCCGGCCGCCGCCACCAGTCTTGCGGCTACCGACCCAAAAAATTGGATCACGACGGAGGCAACAATTAATACGAATATAACAGAAGAATAGTCGGATCCTTTTTCTCGTCGTGTCCGCGAGATGTCATGCCCGCCACGTGTGATGAGCGTAATTCTGCGCACCGCTTCTGTTATGCCACCGGCGTAATCCTGCTTCTTAAAATACGGTGCCATACTTTCGCGAATAATTTCGCCTGCGAGTCCGTCTGGAAGTACCCCTTCTAATCCATAACCGACCTCAATTCGAACTTTTCGTTCTGCCGGCGCGACTAAAATCAGCACGCCATTGTCTTTTCCTTTTTTGCCGATGCCCCATTCCTTAAATAATTTGACAGCATAGTCTTCGACCGTATTCCCCTCTAATGAAGGGATGGTCACGACAGCAATTTCGTTAGTGGTTGCTCTTTCGTGTTCCTGGAGAGTTGTTTCGAGAGATTGACGGGTGGCAGGGTCCAGCACATTGGCAAAATCAGATACATAGCCATTGGGTTTCGGGTACTTGGCTGCCTGAGACATGGATGTGAAAAGCAAACAAAAGAGGAGCGTACGGCAGGAAATTATCCGATCTAGCGCCAGCACGCGGGAATTGTAGCAGGCAGGGTTAGCAGTGCCGTGCTTCATAGTAAACGAGGTCTTTTTCGAGTCCTTCGAACGACCATTCGTCAGGAGGGAAGTAGTTCCAGAACATGCCATAGCGATCAATGACATAAGCGCCCGGTGTCATCTCTTTCGGAGCTTCGTGAGCAATCAAAACAGCCGTATGCAGCCAATCCCACCGCTGGCGCTCTGCCTGCACCGTTTTCTGCCACTGACTCACGGTTTCTTGGGATGCTTGGGGGTCGTAGAGTATGACGAGATGCGATTTCTGCCGGTAATCCCATAACTCATGCTCGCGGCCGTCCGCATCCCTCACCTTCCAATTGGGGATGCGTTTGCCTTTTTCGAGCACGTTATTTATTAAGTTTCTGGAAAATAATTCCCGCGCCCAGCTGTTTGCCTGCGGGATCTTTAATCAGGATGGTGGTATAGCCGATGGTCGTCTGCTGGCCGTCAATCAACATGTTCGTTTCCTGACGGGAAACGGTGGTCTTGCTGAGCAGCGTTTCCGTCAGGATCGTCGTAAACCAGGGGCATGTTTTCAAGACGTCTGTAGGTGCTCGGCCGGGATAAACCTCTACCGGCAGATGCAAAATGGAAGCGGCCGAAGGGTTGAGCAGCATGATTTTCGAATCGACGCCGATGGCGATCAGTCCGCCGGTAAGATTCACCAGAATACTCTCCAGCAGTGTTTTGGTGTGCGACAGTTCATCCACCAGTGTTAAATTCTGATAGGCAATGGCAACCTGCCTGCCTAGAAGCGTCATAAATTCCTGATCCTGCGGACCGAACTGCCCGTTTTTCCTATTCAGGATTTCAATAACGCCATAATTGCGCTTTTGGGAAAAGACGGGTACGCAGAGAACTGAGCGAGTGTTAAAACCGGTGACAAGATCGACCTGCTTGTTAAATCGATTGTCCTGGCGGATATCCGCGACCAGCGCAGGCTGATGATATTGCGCGACCCACCCGCTGATGCCGACGCCAATTTGAAAGGGCAGCTCCTTCAGTCGTTCTTCACTGATGCCGATGGCCGTACTGACTTTTATGCTTTTCTCATCTACCGAAAGTTCAAAATAGGTTCCTGCTTCCGCTTGAACCGTCTTACAGGCTTGATCCAGCACAAAATTCCACAATTTGCGCGGTTCATAGACGAAATGGATTTTGTTGAGGATTTCGAAAAGGGCGTTGAGATGATAGGTGCCTAACATGCGATTGGGGGCTTCATAATACCAATTTCATTTCTGATACCGGATAAAGCGGGAGTGAGGGATTTCCGTCGCTCCTCCTGTTCCATCAGCGCTCATCACTGCCAGCGGGTCATCGCCGATCGCCAGCGTAGCGAATTCCACGGGCGTGACCTTGGGATTCCAGACGTCATGGGAAAGGACCTGCAGCCTTCCTCCCTCCGCATCGCTCACCACCACGGTCTGCTCGCTGAAATCTGTTCCGGTCTCGCTTTCCTTGAAATAAAAGAATTCGTGGCCTGGAA
Organism: Elusimicrobiota bacterium; assembly: GCA_031364865.1. Classification (GTDB taxonomy): domain Bacteria; phylum Elusimicrobiota; class Elusimicrobia; order 2-01-FULL-59-12; family 2-01-FULL-59-12; genus JANLWZ01. The sequence continues at coordinate 7,599 of JANLWZ010000227.1, read as the reverse complement.
ACGCGTTGATCTCCCGCTGGCAGAGGCAGTGCTTGGAGGATTTTCTCGCCGGGCCGACCGAAAACGGAAGAAACATCTCGCGTGTCCGGTCCCATATTTGAAACTCATCGCACTTTTTGGCCTGGAGGCTGGTCTTGAGGATGATTTTGTCCGGGGAATTGGCAAAGACTGCTTCCGTGACAGGTTCTTTCAGAAGAATGGTGCTTGTCGCTGTATCCACCCTGTACTCCGCAAGATAGCTGGGCAGAGAACCGGGAATTTGCAGAAAGAGAAGCCGGCTGCCGTCGATTGACCAATCCGGCGAAAAGCCTTGCCCGAGCAAAACCGTTTTGTTGCCTTCCCAGTCATGCACCGCGAGGATAGGCCAGGCCGAGGGTCCCATCACTTGAAGCGCGAGCATTCTGCTGTCCGGCGAAAGTAAAAAGCGAAAGGGCCCAAGAGGATTTTCATAAACCACGACTTCTTCCCCATCAGGCCAGCTTTTCTTATACACGCGGAACGGGTCTTTCGCAGTCTCGCGCGCCGAAAAGAACACGCGATGGTGTTCACGGTCGAGAACGACCTCAATAAACTGCAAATAGCTGCGCTTAAAGACGAAAGGTTCCACTTTTCGATGTCCGAGGTGGTAAAAAGCCGGCACGGGAGGTTTCTGGCGGATATCTTCGACAAAGAAACCGCGGGGCATTTCTGCAGCAAAGGAAACGGAGACGGCCAATAGCGGCAACAGGAATTTAACGGGGTTCAACGATTTCGTAACCGGTTTCGGCCGGTGTCTTTGGAGATCCTACAGTAGGTACAGAATAAATATCGCCGACAGCCTGAGGCTTTTCACCACGCATGGCTTTCTGATTGTAAACGTCCGAAAGCGAAGGCGCCGTGAGGCTGTCGGCTAGCTTCGAATAGTCCGCCGTAGGCTTTACGGTCCGCCTGACAGGCTGTGACTCGTCACTTTCACGGTCGTCGCCTGCGGGCAACGAGGCGAGGACTTTCTTGACTTGCGGCGCGATCGGATCGTCCGGCTTCACCCGCAAAAAATTGTTGAGATCGCGCCGCGCAGCCTCAAGTTCCTGGCGCTTGAGCCGTATAATGCCCCGTCCCAAGAGCGCCTGAGGCTCCCGGGGATTCTGCGTGAGCACAGCATTGAAATCCTCAACAGCTTCATCCCATCGGTCTGCCTCATAATGCAGCGCTCCACGGAGCGAGCGTGCCTGAAGATGTCCGGGTTCAAGTCGCAGCACGGCATTTAAATCCATCCGGGCATTGTCATAGGCTTTCACATAGTATTTGCTGGCTCCCCGGGCATAGAGCGCTTCGGCAAAATCAGGACTGCTGGAGATCGCCTCATCAAAGTAGACGATGGCCTGAGGATACTGGTTGGCATTAAAATACTTCACGCCATCATTAAAGGCACGCGTAGCAGAATTTGATCGAGAGTTCGCCACACCTGCTACTCCAGCGAGCAGGGCGAGACTAAACAGAAAAGCTGCGTTTCGCTTTACAGGCATCGCAAGCACACAACTCCCTTAAATAATCGTAGGTATAGATTCCTGTGTTATGTCCGTCCGTCCAGTCGATATGGAGCGCGTACTGACCGACCACATCGATGCCTTTGGGCTTCACATCGATGGGCACTAGATCCGGCTTCACGATCGTGATATGCGTCCATTCGTCGACGCAGGCCGCACACCTGCAGGCAAGCCTCACATCTCTGGCGTGATAGGTACTCCGGTGGCCGTCGCTCCAGGCAATATCAATGCGGCCTTCTTTGGCACTGATCTCTTTAGGTGCCAGGGGTGACGCCGCTTTAGAACTCATCGTTCACCCATTGCGTGGGGTCCACAGGTACGCCGTGCACAAACACTTGATAATGAACATGCGGCGCTGTGGAAAGACCCGTAGAACCCACTTTGCCGATTTCCTGGCCTTTGCGCACTTTGTCCCGCACCTTCACGGAGATCGACTGCATATGCAGATAAATGGTCATGACGCCCTGGCCATGATTGAGGAGTACGGTCTTTCCGTGAGCCTTAAAATTTGAGGCCAGCATGACCGATCCGCTGTTCGCAGCAAGCAACGGCGTTCCTTTGGCCGCCCGGAGATCAATCCCTTTATGAAAGCCGGCATCGATCGTACCGTTGCGCACGCGCTTGATGCCAAATTCTCCAATGATCGGCCCACTCACGGGAAAGGCAAACGTACTTTCCCACTGTTGATCACGCGAGGCGTACATCTTTTCTTTTGCAATGATGACGCTTTCCCGATGCTCCGCTTTCATCAGCTCGGTCTTTTCCTTCGTGAAGTTCACGTTTTCAATCGTGAAGACTTTGGTCGTGATCTCGATCCGGCTGACCGGCAAGCTCGACAGTTGGCCCTGTTGATCCTTAAACGTCAGGTCATAGATACCGGGAACGGCATCGAGTTTAATGCCGATCAGCGCGCGCATCGCATTGGGTCCTACGGTATAGAGCGGATAGGACTTGCCTGAGAACTTGGCTTTGAGCCGAGCGCTGGGAGGAGCGCCATCGACTTCCACCCGAAGTGTTTCGCCCGGCAATATCGAAGTGGTGGAGAGTATGACCGTGGGCGCTGATTCTACGAGAGTAACTGGAAGAAGCACGGTGGCAGCGACAAGAATGATGTTTTTCATTTCGGGCTGATGCGGAGGAATCGCCGCTTGCCTACTTGCACAAGCACAGAAGCTTGAAGATCAAGCGTGTCTTTTTCACCCACGCGCTTGCCATCAACTTCCACCGCACCCTGTGACAGCAGCCGCTGGGCTTCTTTTTTACTGGGCGCGAGGCCTGCGGCAAAGAGCAGGTCCGTCAGTCGATGCGACTCGCGCGCCAGCAAGACTTCGGTCACTGCATCCGGAACTTCCTTTTTTGAAAAGATTTTGGAAAATTCTTCCGCCGCGGCGCGCGCCGCGTCTTCTCCGTGGAACAGGGCGACCAATGTCTTCGCCAAAAGTTCTTTCCCCTGACGAGGATGCAATGTCTTCAGCGTGGCCGTATCCAGGTCGGTGAGAAGCTCAGCGTATTTCGTCATCAGCGTGTCCGGAATCGACATCACCTTTCCGAACTTCTCTTTGGGAGAATCATTAAAGGCGATATAGTTCCCATAGGACTTCGACATCTTTTTCACGCCATCGAGCCCTTCCAGAAGCGGCAGCGTCATCACCACCTGTGGTTCCTGCTGGTAGTCTCGCTGGATTTCCCGCCCCATCAGGAGATTAAATTTCTGATCCGTCCCACCCAATTCAAGATCGGATTGAATGGCCACAGAATCGTAGCCTTGAAGCAGCGGGTAATAGAATTCCAGCAGAGAAATATCGCTTTTCGCCGCAAAGCGCTCTTTAAAATCTGCACGTTCCAGCATTTGCGCCACCGTGGTACGCCGCGAAAGCTCGAGCATCCCTGGCAGCCCCAGTGCGTTGAGCCACGTGCTGTTAAAACGCACCTGAGTCTTCGTCCTATCGAGAATGAGAAAGACCTGGTCCTGATATGTCTTCGCGTGCTCCCAGATTTCCTGCGGCTTGAGCGTGGGTCGAGTTTCCGAACGCCCGGAAGGATCGCCAATGCGCGCCGTAAAGTCTCCAATGATAAATTCGATCTGATGACCGATATCTTGAAAAGTTTTTAACTTGCGGAGGACAACGAGATGGCCGAAATGAAGATCAGCAGCGGTGGGATCAACACCCAATTTGATGCGGAGCGGCTTGGCTTTTTGAAGCTTTTTCTTCAGTTCCTCTTCCGAGATAATCTCGGCGCAGCCGCGGGTGATTTTCTGCCACTGTTCCGTCGGAATGCTCATAGAGAAGCTATTGTATTAAACCGTTCCTTCCGGACACGAAAAGCTGCTTTCCTTTACGCTCCACCTTGAATACAGAACCTTCTTCAAGGATGACTTTATGCGGCCGCTTCTGGGCAGCGCTAACGATTTCTTTAATTTTGGGCAAAGCCGCCTGCGAGAGAACAAGAGCTTCGTCATTAGCGAACGCCACCACAGCGTTTTCAATTCCGGCGGCTTCGATGCGATAGCCGTCCTGCGCGACCAGGATGGACCCACGAACGTCTTTCTTCATCGTGACCTTGCCGATCTTAATATTGCCCGCGCCGTCCGCTTTGAGCACCTGGCGGAGCGAGTCCCAGCGGCCAAGATCCGTCCACTTGAAACCGTTGGCCTGTACGCTCCGTGCTTCTAAATCTGGATCCGGCCGGTGGACCAGCGGGGCCATAATGGCATAGTCGATCGAATTATCGACTAGTCGAGAAGGGTCCAGCGGGTGAGGAATTTTTTCGGGAAACTGTTCAAAGATTCTGGCCGCTTGTTCCATGTTTCCCACGGTGATAGCGGCGGCCATGGTGAGATACCAGCCGTACATCACAGGTTGATAACGTTTGAGTACGGCTTCCGCGGTACTGACGCGAAAGAAAAACATACCGGAGTTCCACGCATAGCCTTTGCTGTTGATCATGCGCTTCGCCTGCTCGATCGATGGTTTTTCTTCAAAGTCGCGAATGGCGCCGGCATCATCCGCTTTGTAAACGCCAAAACTTTGCCAATCACTGGGCTCGCGGCTCGGGGCAATGCCCAGCATCACGATCGCGGGACGCGATTCGGCTATCGCAAGCGCTTTCTGCATCGTCTTCCGAAAGGGAAGTTCACCTTGAATCACGTGATCACCGGTCACTACGGCGATGAGCGCGTCGGGATTGCGTTTGTGCAGGTGTCCCACCGCCCAAAGAATGGCAGGCCATGTGCCGCGTCGCACAGGATCTACAAAAAAGTTTTCTTTCGGGAGCTTCAGTTGCTTGGCAATGGGCGCAACCATGTCGGAAACCGTCACGACACAGACATGGGAAGCGGGAAGTCCCAGGCGACTGTAAGATTCCTGAATGAGAGATTTCCCAGACCCTGTCAGGTCGGAGAGCACTTTGTTAAAAGGGAATAGTCGTGAACTTCTGCCCCCGGCAAGAATCAATCCAAAAAATGAGCTGTTTTTCACCCGCCCATAGTACTAAAAAGTATCTCCGACGAAACATGAGAAGGCACAGAAGTGCTCTAGGCCCTTTGGTCTATTTTTAATAGACCTTTGGTCCATGGCTTGCCGATTCGGAACCCCCTATACTTGATCAACCCTCGAACGCGGGCGCGTACGACGCGCGCCTGCCCGCCGTAGCTCGGAGAGCGGAGGCGGGTTCGGGATCACTTATGAAATCTCCCCTTCGAAAACTTGTGGCTCTGCCTGTGATCCTGGCGTTATGCCTGGATTCCGGTGCTGGAACGATTCCTTGGACGAAATCTACCGCTCATGGACAGAGCCGCTACCCCTCGGTTTTTGCCATAGAAGCATTGGCGTCCGTGCCGTTAGCCATGCCCCGCTCGATTCTTCGCGGCTTGCGTGATTTTGGCTCCAGTCTGCGGCAGTTTCAAGCGGAATACCCCGATGAAGCATTCCTTTTGAAAATCGGTGCGGGAGCAGCAATCGATGGGCTTGCTTATGTTGCCGGAATCGCACGATTCCCTGGGCTAGCTACGATCTTGATGACGGTAGGAGGATCAGGCTCGGGGACACCTCCAGATCCGCTATCTAGCGGGCATGCTTTCATTGAACAGGTCTATGCAGTCGCTAAAGAAATTTACGGAGATCGGACTTTCCCCGCCGGCGGCACCCACCTCGATCAAGCCCTCGCGATCCTGGGCAAATTCACGGAATATATGCAGCTGGCGGGCGTTAAACCCAGCGAAGAAGTTCTAGCGGCCGCACTGTTGATCAATCTGCAGTCCTCCGAACATCAGCATCCGGCTTTCCGACAGCTGAAGCGGCGCGATCGAGACATGCTCCTGCAGGCGGTCACTCACCTGCAGAATGGATTGAAGATTCCCTTTTATCCTCCGGAGTCCGCGCTGAAATCGGATCCGTGGCTGTGCAGCAATCAAATGGGACTTTATGGGCAGGCCTTTTACTCATTCGAATATCTTGTTCTGGCCGCCACTAAGAAAATGGAAGTCCTCCATACGCCCTCTCAGCCTAGAGAGACGCGTGACGTTTTTTATCGTGAGCTGACGTATATCCTGGGACCTTTCATGAACAGAATGGGGTCACCGGCCTTAGGAGAGCGGCTACGCGACGAAGCCATGAAAGCTGAGATGCCGCGTCCATACCGTCGATTGACTAAGATTTTTGAAAAAGCGACAGGCATGACGCGAAAAGTAGCCACCGCCTATCAACGTGATCTTGCCCAATCCATAGAACAAGCGCTCGCCCCTGTGGCAAAGGCACAAGTATCCGGTACGCCAAAATGGAACGCCGCGATGCAGCGAAAAATAGAGGCACGAAAACGCGATCACGCGTCTGGCCTTCGATCGGATAAGCCCTATGAGAGCATGGAGCAATTTGAGGATCTCATCCGGTTCAGGATTATTCTCGCTGAACCTGCAGACCGGGGCGCGGTACTGGATGCCATCGGACGCATGGACCTCTTCACGGGAAGCTTCAGCGCCCGCGGCACTCCCGAGATTAAACAGCTGCCCGGATATCAAGGTTTCCATGTCAGCTTTAATGCTCGGGTCGGAGACATCATTGTTCCTCACGAATTTCAAATTTTCGCCAGCGAGCAGGAATACCTTCGCTATGAGTATGGCTGGCCTAACGCGTGGTGGAGTTATGCTTATAAAGAATTGACAGGAATACCACCACAGTTCGAAGACTTTGAGACGGTACATCAGGATCCGGTCCACAATTTTGAGCGCTACAAACTGGCGATTGCGCCTTGGACGTTTTACTTCTTATCAGTGATCGAAGGGTCTCATCTCATGCTTCTGCCCCAAAGAGTGCCTCGCCATGCGGGTCAACGCGGAAATATTGCGGATGCGGCAGAGCTCGACAACAAACTCAGTCTTAGGACTGCAGGGGCAATCGTTTATCACCGTACGTTGGATACAGATCAGGCCGAGAATATGCAATGGGGGCAAACCCCCATCCAGCCAAAACCTTTGGACTTCCCCATTCATCCCGGAGATGTTATCCGCCCAACGGACCACAGCTTTCCTACCGACCAAAAGGACCCGATTTGGGAAAAAGTGGCGCGCACGGCCGGTTCGCTGCGCACATTGGTTCGCTTACAAAATATCCTTAACCCATCGTCTTCACTGGCAGCCGATGGCACGGAAGCACTCAATAAACATCTTAAGCAGATCCTGGGTCTTCACAAAAAAGTTACGGCTCGCTGGACGATACAGCATTATGACAGGGTGCTGTCACCGGTGAGCCTGCAGCATCAATTTGTCGATACGCAGCAGATGATCGCCAGCCTGGGTCTTCCCTTGGCGGATGCGCATGTGGCGGCCGATCAAGACAAAGTGTTGAACGATATTGTCCTGGCGCTGCGCAGTCATGGCAAACTGATCTTGGATGCTCACAATATGGTGTGGCATCGCGCACGGACACAAGCCGCCGTGAATGAAGTAGCGCAGCGACACAACATCCAACCTGCGATTTTGGACGATTTACTCGTGGCCATCGCGTTGGGCCTGTTAAATTCCAAGGACATCTTTACGGAGCTCTCTACGAGGCAAGCTGCCGAGCAGGCTCTCGCC
>JANLWZ010000204.1:0-5380 GCA_031364865.1 Elusimicrobiota bacterium | reverse complement strand
GAAAAAAGTCTCCAAGCTCAGCCGCAAGAAGTGCCGCGAAAGATTTGAAACCCGGTTTTCCGCTGAGAGAATGGCGCGGGACTATCTGCAGGTTTATGAAAAGCTGGCGGTCGCGCCGGCAGAGATTCCACGCCGGGTCGGAGAAAGGCGGAGCCAGTGGACGATCCTGTAATAGACACACCCGACATCACCGGGATGGCAACGGATGAAGAGATCATCCGCTACAAAGACCGCTATTACATTTTGTCATCCTCGGCTTACACCGATGACCGGACGCGCGTGCTTAAACAAGGCGACACCTTCGCCGTGTTTGACCGCTACGGAGATTTTCATCCGCTGGGGGCCGGCGGCCATGGCCTCTTCCACACCTGCACACGCTTTCTTTCGCGCCTGGAAATGCGCATCCAGGGCCGCCGGCCCTTCCTGCTGAGCTCGACCGTCGTCAATGACAACATCCTGCTCGCCGTCGATATGACGAATCCCGACTTTATCGAGAACGGCCTTCTGCAGCTCCCGCGCGGCACACTCCACATTTTCCGCGGCAAATTTATCTGGAACGGCACCTGCTACGAACGCATCCGCATTACGCATTACGGCAGCGAAAATCTGGACACCCACATTTCACTCGCCTTCAATGCCGACTTTGTCGATATCTTTGAAGTTCGCGGGCTCAAGCGCGCCCGTCGTGGCGAAAAAATGGAACCGGAACTTGTCTCCGATACGATCAAGATTCCTTATGTTGGGCTGGATGGTGTGGAGCGCTGCATGACCATGTCCTGGTCCGCCAGCCATGAGTTCGTGCCGGATAACGTCAGACTTCCCGGGGATATGGACGGCGAGCTATCGTTTCATGTACGACTCAAACCCAAGTCCGCCGCTTATCTTTACGTCACCTACCATTGCGGGCCGGGCGAGGAAGCGCTGCCCCCGCTTTCTTATGACGAGGCGTACAGCAAGGTCAGTCAGCAGCGGAAGGCATTGAGTGCCAAGGATTGCTCGATCTATACCGCCAATGAACAGTTCAATGAGTGGCTCCACCGCTCGTACGCCGACATCCATATGATGACGCAGCGGCTGCCGGAAGGGCTCTATCCTTACGCGGGCGTTCCCTGGTTCGATACGGTGTTCGGACGTGATGGTTTGCTGACGGCTTTTTCCTACCTGTGGATCAATCCAGAACTTGCCCGCGGTGTCCTGAAGTATCTCGCGGTGCATCAGGCCAAGGAATCCAATGCCGAAACGGACGCCGAGCCGGGAAAAATCCTCCACGAGACCCGTAAGGGCGAGATGGCTAAACTCAAGGAGATCCCCTTTGGCCTTTATTATGGAAGCGCGGATTCGACGCCACTTTTCGTTGTGCTCGCGGGCGCATACTTTGAACGTACGGGCGATCTCGCCTTTATGAAAGCGCTCTGGCCGCATATTGAAGCGGCCATGGCCTGGATCAAGGATTACGGCGACAGCGATGGCGATGGATTTGTGGAATACCAGCGCAACACGCCGCGCGGGCTGCGCAATCAGGGCTGGAAAGATTCCGAGGATTCCATCTTCCATCATGATGGCTCGCTCGCCGATGGCCCGCTCGCCCTGTGCGAGATCCAGGGCTACGTGTTTGACGCGCTCAACCAGGCGTCTAAAATTGCGGCCGCGCTCGGGAAGCCGGATCGCGCGGCCGAGTTTTCCAAGCAGGCCATCACTCTGCAGATTCGCTTCGAGAAACAGTTCTGGAATGAGGAACAAGACCTCTACGCGCTCGCGCTCGATGGCGAAAAGAGGCCCTGTCATGTCCGCGCCTCGAACCCCGGACATTGTTTGTTTTCAGGAATAGCATCCCCGGAACATGCGCGAAAGATAGGGGATGTGCTGCTGGGGCCGGATTTTTTTGGAGGCTGGGGCGTGCGTACGCTGGCGACCACAGAACCGCGATTTAATCCGATGTCCTACCACAACGGCTCGGTCTGGCCGCACGACAATGCGCTGATCGCCTACGGACTCTCGCGTTATGGCATGAAAGAGCAGGCGAATAAGATTTTGCTGGGGCTTTTTGACGCGTCCCTGTTTGTGGATCTGCGCCGCTTGCCGGAACTCTTTTGCGGGTTTCATCGGCGCGATGGAGAAGGTCCGACGCTCTATCCCGTGGCCTGTTCGCCGCAGTCGTGGGCTTCGGCGTCCGTGTTCCTGCTCGTTCAGTCGCTGCTCGGGCTATCCATCAATGGTCGGGAAGAGAAAGTCTATCTGGACCATCCGCTCGTGCCTGATTATCTTCCCGAAATTTCCCTTAAAAATCTCACCGTGGGTTCATCACGCCTTGATCTCACGCTGCGCCACCGCAAGAACGATGTGGATGTCGAGATCAACCGCCGCGAAGGCCCCGTCCGGGTCATAGTAGTGAAGTAGACAGAATCACTCTTTCAGCATTTCGTCGCTCCAGTGTGGGTACACTTAACTTATGAGTGTATTCACTGACTTCTGGAACTTCGTCTGCTCCATCGACCAACAGAACCACGCTAACCTCCAGGACGTTCTGGGGACGCTGTGGGCTGACACCCGCGCCTTCTTCAGCAAATAGAAAAGTCCTGCCTTCTGATTAGAGGCCTACGTTCAGTATGGCGGGGGCTCTGGAGGGTTCGGCCGTTTCTAACTTCTGAAGGGCTTTGAGCGCGTATTTTTCTGCTTCGATCTCGCGCTGAGTGCGGAAGCCCATCCGCCGCAAAGCGGTCATTGGCGGGCACCAGCCCTGGACTGCATGCAGGAGTAAGAACGGCAATATAGCCAGCGGAATCCCCAAAAAGCGCTTCCTCGTCCGTCCAAGCGCTAGGCCGATGAGCGAAAATGACGAGGCCATCGCTTCCAGCACACGCTCAATATCCCACTCCACTTCCAATTCGCGGATCCTGTCTTCGATCGCTTCCGGATCGGCAGCCATGTACGACTGAATGTTTCGCCTGATTTCCCTGTCGATATTCCTGTTTACGGACGCCGTGCTGTTTTCGCGCACGCGATCTCCTCGGTAGCCAAAGGTCTGTTCGTTATTCATAGTGGGTTCCTCCCTATACATAGTGAGAGACCCCCGCAAAAGTGGAGTTACAACAGGGAGACGTTACTCTTCGGTGGTGGCTTCAGGGAGCTGCTGGCTGAGGTGATCAATCGGGCACGGATCTTGAGGGTCCGTGCCTTTTTTAAAGGCGGCGAGCGTCACTTTGGGGCAGGTGGGCAGCGCGAGCATGCCGGTGGCGGAATCGATCTTCGCAAACACGATCTCCGGCGGTACTTCGAAATTACGCACGGGCATTCCCGCATGGGCTCTCTTCATAAATTCCACCCACCAGGGGAGCACTTTGGTCGCGGCTGTGAAATGCTTGCCCATCGATGTGAAATCGTCAAACCCCATCCACGCGCCGCAGGCGATGTCCGGCGTATAGCCGATAAACCATAAATCTCGTAAGTCCTGGTTCGTACCGGTCTTGCCGCCGACCGGACGGTTGAGCGATTGCGCGCGCGATCCTGTGCCGCTCGTCACCACCGCGCGCATCAGATCGGTCATGAGATACGCCGTCTGCGCGGAGAGTTCGACGGTCGATTTCGGAGAATTTTCTTCGAGGACTTTGCCGTTCTTGTCTTCGATACGGCGAATGCCGAAAGGTTCCGGCCGGATGCCGCCGTTGCCAAAGGTCGCAAACGCGCCGACGAGTTCGAGCAGGTTCACCTGTTCAGTACCTAATCCAATCGAAAGAACAGAACTCAAGGGACTCTTGATGCCGCAGCGCTTCGCGTAATCGACGATGGCCTTCGGGCCGAAGTGGTCAGTGAGGCGTATGGAAACCAGATTGCGCGAGAGCGCATAGCCTGTGCGCAGCGTAACCGGCCCAAAATATTTTCTGTCCCAATTCTGAGGTACCCAGGCCTGGTCGGGGGGAAATGGCGCTGTGGCCAGAGCTACTGAATACGCGTCGGTCGCGCTGTCCAGGAGTTTCCAGTTCTGGCCGTCGTTGTAAAATCCGGCCAGATCATCGGCGACGACGGTGGCCTGCGTCATGTCATTGTCCATCGCGGCCGTCCAGACAAAAGGTTTGAAGGCGGATCCCGGCTGACGCTGCGCCTGCGTCGCGCGGTTGAACTGGGATTCCTTAAATTCGCGGCCTCCGACCAGAGCGCGAATCTCCCCGGTCCGCACATCGATCGCCACCAGCGCGCCCTGAACTTTCATGGCCGTGGTCGAAACTTCCACGATCACCGCCTTCTTAGATTTTTTAGCGGCCTTGAGCGCCTCGTCCAGTTCTTTCTGCTTTTCGACATCAAATTCCGCGAGATGTTTGGCCATGACTTCTTCCGCCGCCTGCTGCATTTTCAGATCGAGCGTCGTGTAGATCGAAAATCCGCCCTGGTAGAGCGCGTTGTCGCCGTATTTTGGATCGAGCATCTGGCGCAAATATTCCACGAAATAGGCGCCGACCGGCGGCGCCAGCGGTGGTTTTTCCGTTGGAAATGGAACGAGATTTCCTTCCGCTTCTTCGCGGTTGGTGATGTAGCCGGAGCGTCGCATGCGTGAGAGCACCCACCCACGTCTGCGCTGTGTATTTTTAGGATTTACAAAAGGGGAATACGTCCGGGGAGATTTCGGCAGTCCGCCCAGCGTCGCGCATTCCGCGAGATTGAGTTCCTTCGCGTGCTTTCCGAAAAACATCCGTGCCGCGGCTTCCACGCCGTAGGCACCGTGGCCGAAATAAATCTGGTTGAGATACATCTGGAAGATCTCTTCTTTGGAGTAATTGCGTTCGAGCTGCAGCGCGAGCAGAAGTTCGCGGAGTTTTCGCGTAAGCGTCTTCTTTTGGGAGAAAAAGAGGACTTTCGAAAGCTGCTGCGTGATGGTTGAGCCGCCTTCTACGACGCGCCCGTGCCGTAAATTGGCGATCATGGCCCGGGCAATGCCCTTTAAGTTGATGCCCCAATGTGAAAAGAACGACTGATCTTCCGTCGCGAGGAAAGCGTTCTGAAGATTGACGGGGATCTCATTTAGAGGAAGGATGGTTCGGCGTTCAGTGTAGAGTTCGCTGATGATCTCGCCGCGCCGGTCGTAGATGCGCGTGATCAGCGGCGGCGTGTAATGCTGGAGTTTGTCGATGTCCGGGAGGTCGGCCAGGAGGACATGCAGGACAGCCATCCCTAACAGCCATGCCGTGAGCAAAAGTCCGCCAATAACGTAGCGGTTTTTGATGCGAGGGGCTTGCTCTATGGGTGGTTCTAACATTCAGCGGCATTATACGGCATACGGCGGAGACGGCGTGCGGCAGAGACGGCATACTTCGGAGACGGCAAACGACGGAGACGGCGAAAAGCGGGAACACCCTCCGGCGGGGAAATTCCCCGCAGTAGGTATTCC